>NZ_JAZHEE010000004.1:0-289431 GCF_036620675.1 Rosenbergiella sp. YN46 | reverse complement strand
ACCAGGCTGGCGCTAATTTTACCCTTCTGCCCATAGGGGAGAGGGGACCAGGCTGGCGCTAATTTTACCCTTCTGCCCATAGGGGAGAGGGGACCAGGCTGGCGCTAATTTTACCCTTCTGCCTAGAGAGGGTTAGGGCTGGCGCTGGTTTTCCCCCTGGCCGGGGTGAGGAAGCTTAGCGCCCGCCGCGTACCACTCCCTCTTCCAGCAGCAGATCGAATATCGCCTGCGCCATTTTGAGTACTAGCTTATGCGATCGCTATTTACTTTCTCTGCTTATTTCACACTCGCTTGATAATGATAATTTAATAGAAGGTGCTGTTGATATTTCAGGATGAGTTATAGCATCAAGGTTATGCCGTTACGCCATATGGACTGCCTGGATTATGCAAAGAAAATCGCTTATCCCTACTTTATTTTTATAATACCACCGTTTTCCTGCATGCGATAAACACCATCATAAACAGTCAACAACACTCCCCCTCTCCGGTCATTTTCGACAGAAAACACGGCTTTTTTATCTATACAGTTCTTTGCAGCTTTCATATCTAAAAAACAGCGGCGGTCATACTTCCCCTGCTCTTTATAGCCATCACCAAAGTCCCAAAAATTTATATAGAAATTCCCATAAGATGATGCTTTTGGGATATTGTATTTTGTTTTTAGCATTTTTTGGTTATCAACCCACCAATTTAGTTTACCCTGGTCCGTGATGGGAAAGTTTTTTACTAAAACCTCGCTAAAATTATCCTCCTGATGAACAGCAACAATCTTCACAGGACGCAGAGACAGCCAAAACCAGTAACTAAGTAGCATACAGCCAGCAAGGGAAAGTAACACGATGATTTTCTTATTTTTCACTCTCATCTTCGGGATCCTGTGACTTCAACAGTCGCTTCCATATCAACCATAAATGGCCTGAAACCAAACTCGCTGTATCGCTGTAACACAAACCAGATACGGAAAAACCGGAACTGATTAAATTTAAACCTTAATATATCTTCACTATCCAGACCAAAGTGATCCTGGACTTTGTAATAAACCAATGCACGGTAGCGTTCATTATCAATCTGTAGTGATTTTATGATTATATGAGTTGCCCAGGTATCATGGACAGTTATCCCCATGCCGTTGAAGTTATCCTGGAATCGGTCAAATTTTGGGAGCTTACCATCTAATATTAATTTAGTTATTTCCCCTTTCATTTCCAATGGGTAATTTTTATTATTCCAGTCTATGTTTTTATTGAGAGCTTTATCAACTCTTAATAACGTACTATTATCACTCTTATCCTTAACAATATGTTCCCTCAATGCCCTGTCCAGCAGCATATGCCGGAACGGCGCACCATTGGCTATCTGCATATGGGTGATCATCTGCTGTATTAGCGGCTTGTAAGGGCCATATATAGAAAACGCGCGGGATAAATCCCTAAATTCGTTAAAGAGAATAGCGGCACACCGCTGGCGAGTGATTTTCGCCCCTTCGCCTCGGGAACCATGAAACATCGACTGAGGCTGACTGAATGGGGTAATCTTCGTCAGCCTGTACGGGTTCGCCCTGGTGGAAACATCGACCAGACGATACTGTGTTTTTAGCTGCCTTTCAGACAGGTCACCATAGTGCATATCGCAAGCGCGGTAATCATCCATCCTTTTTTGCGTTTTAAATATCGCGCAGGGAAACCGAAGTGCGGGCATACAAAGACGTTCCTCGTCGTGATAGTCCTCCAGGTAGTACCGCAATCATAAGCAACGCCTCGCCACTGTGTAAATATTATGGTTTTTTACCATGCAAATTCGGATTTGTGAGCGGTAAAATAAGTGAGAAGGGCTGAGGAATGCCACAACAACTCAGCGCCCGCTGCGTACCACGCCCTCTTCCAGCAGCAGATCGAATATCGCCTGCGCCATTTCGGATGCCGGTTTATCACGCAGAATCCGGCCGCCATCGCCCTGAGACTTCGCGGTCGCCGCCCTGAAGCGGTCAGCAGCAGTTTTCGCTTTGGCCACCTGTAAACGCTTCGGTCGCTTGCGGGCCGGCGCTTCATGCCACTGCGCTCTTACCTCATCGCAATGCTCAACGCCCGCCGCCTGTGTTTCCAGCTGTGCACGGCTGGCGGGGCCGAAAGCGCTCTGACGCGGAGTCGGCGCCGCCATATCAACACTGGCGATAAACGGCAGCGATACGGTCAACGCCCGACGTTGGCCGCGCGGCAGCGCCTGTAGCAGATGCGCCTCACCGCACCCGACACTAACGATATCGGCAATACCGGTGACGACCGGTATCCCCAGCGCCTCTCCCAGCAGGTAAGGCACCATCCCGGAGGATTCGCCGCTCTCGGCCCGTACGCCGGTCAGGATGATATCCGGCCTGTTCTGGCTCAGATAACGCTCCAGAGCGGGAACCACGTCCGCCATCTCATTCTGTTCCAGGACCCGCAATGAACTCAGCCCCATTCCCGCATAGCTGCGCAGCGCCTGAGCGTGGGGATCGCCCGCGTGGAGCACCTCCAGCCCCTGGGGCGCCAGGCTCAGCCCCAGCTCAACGGCCCGGGCATCCTGTCCGGCACGGCGCTCGCGTCCGGAGTCGGGGTGCTGCCCCACTGATACCAGCGCGGTGACCCGCAGGCTGGCGTTACGCTTTTCAGGCTGCATGTTCGAACTCCTCCTGACGATGGTCCCTGACCAGCCGGATAAGCTGGGTCATAATCTCGCTGCTATCGCCAATTGCGCTGAGCGCTGCGCGTTTCACCATGTCGCAACCGGCATCGGTATTTATGGCGATCACCTTGTCGCACTGACCAATACCCTGCAAATGCTGAATAGCCCCGGAAATGCCCACCGCCACATAGACCCGGGCGGTCACCCAGGTGCCGGTGGCGCCCACCTGCCGCTGGCGTGGCATATGACCATCGTCCACCGCCACCCGGCTGGCGCCTTCCGTGGCGCCAAGCGCTTCGGCGCACTGATGAAACAGCCTCCAGTCCTGTACGCCATTGCCCGCCGACAGAATAAATTCCGCTTCTGCCAGCGCCACCGCGTTGGGATCCACCGCGACCTGGCCGCCGTCGTGAATGTGCAGCTCCACGCTCACCGTCTGGCGGAGCTGAACCGGCAGCACTTCGTGTCGGGTATCATCAACAGGATCCGCGCACTCCGCCGCCAGCAGCAGCAGGCGCGGCGTGGCACGGGTGATATCGATACTGCCCCCGGCGCCGCGACACAGGCTCTGCTGCGCATCCACCCGCCAGGCCTGAGTCGCCGGGCGCTCTCCCAGCCGGGCCGCCAGCCGGCATCCCAGTTCAAATCCCCCCGCCACGCTATCCGGCAGCAGCCAGTAGCGCGGCGCGAACTGCCTGTCCACCTCATGCATCGCGGCAACGCGCAGCTCCGGCGCATACGCCTGATATCCGGCGCCGTTCAGCACCAGCAGCCTGTCGACACCCGCGGTATCGAACGAGGACTCGCGATATTCGCCAAACACAATGGCGAGCACCGCCCCGGCGCCGCCCAGCTCGCGGATTAGCGCATGGGCCTGACCCAGCACATCCCGGTCGTGATCGCTCAACCGTCCCCCCACCATATCCGGCACCACGGCGATGTAGTAATCCACCTGCTCCACCCGATGTAGCGGCAGCGTCGCGGTTTTCACGGCGCTCACCGCCCGGCGCCCTGCCAGGATTGTCGGCCCACTAATGTTCATTCGGTCAATGCGACGAATGCCGTTGGGGCCGATAAAACCCAGCGCATGGGGGTTACGGCGAATCAGCCCGGAGGGCCCCCGGGATTCGGCTGCTGGCACCGTTATGGCCGCATGCTGCGGATGCAGACGGTTACGTGCAATCCACTCGGCGCGCGGATCTCTGCGCATAATCTCGCTCATCAGGCTACCTCCATCGCAGATTGTTCGCTCTTACGTCGGACTGGCGGCGCGGCTGGTTCCACCAGCGCCTCAGCCACCAGTTCGGCGATATCCTTCACTTCCGGACGCGGCTCCACCACGCCTTCAAGCATCGCGGTGCACTGCTGGCAACCGACGGCCACCACCTCTGCGCCGGTGGCCCGGACATCTTCCATGCGCATGTCGGCAATCCGCCGTTCGCCAGGAATATCGGTAACAGGCGCGCCGCCTCCGCCTCCGCAGCAGCGGGAACGAAAGCCGGAGCGTTCCATCTCGACCGGCTGAATCCCCAGTTCAGCCAGCAGCTCACGAGGGGCTTCATACTCGCCGTTATAGCGCCCCAGATAGCAGGGATCGTGCCAGGTGACGCTGCCACCCTTGTAGTCATTCAGGTTCAGCAACTGCGCCTTCACCAGCTCATTAATAAAGGTGGTGTGGTGCAGCACGTCGTAGTCCGGCTGCGCCCCTTCGGGATAGAGATCCGGGTACTCGTTTTTCAGGCAGTGAAAGGCGTGCGGGTCGGTGGTCACAATCCGGTTAAAACGATACTTGCCCAGGGTGGCGATATTGCATTTCGCCAGCCTCTGGAAGGTGGCGTCGTCCCCCAGACGGCGCGCCACGTCGCCGCTGTCCAGCTCCTCGTCCCCCAGCACGGCGAAATCCACCCCCGCCGCTTTCAGAATCTTCACGAAGGCGCGCAGGATCCGCTGGCTGCGCATATCAAACGCGCCGTCGGATACCCAGAACAGCACATCCGCCTGTCCCACCTCTTTCATTACCCGCAGATTTTGATCCGCCGCCCAGTGGGTGCGACTACGGGGGTTAAAGCCGTTAGGGTTGTCGGTGGCTATCAGATTGTCCAGCACCTCGGCCCCTTTATTCGGCGTGGCGCCTTTTTCCAGCGTCAGGAAGCGGCGCATATCGACGATGGCATCTACATGCTCGATCATCATCGGGCACTCTTCCACACAGGCGCGACAGGTGGTGCAGGACCACAGGGTCTCCGGGCTGACCAGCCCTTCGGTAATCGGTTGATGCGGTGAGCCGGTCGCATTGCCGACCTCAATGCCTGGATGAGGGCTACCGGCAAAACGGGCGTCAGATCCCCCTGCCAGGCCGACCACCATATCCTGAATCAGCTTCTTGGGGTTAAGCGGTTGCCCGGCGGCGAAGGCCGGGCACATCGCCTCGCACCTGCCGCACTGTACGCAGGCATCGAAACCGAGCAGTTGGTTCCATTTAAAGTCGACGGGCTTTTCCACCCCCAGCTTAGGCGCATCCAGATCCACCGCCTTCAGGCCAGTGGAACGCCCGCCGCCAAAACGCTCGGGGCGCCGGTGAAACGCCAGGTGCAGAGCGCCAGCAAAGGCGTGCTTCATCGGCCCGCCCCAGGCCATGCCGAATACCAGTTCCCCCAGCCCCCAGACTATCCCGACGCCCAGCACCGCCGCCAGCAGCCAGCCGCCGCTGCCCTGCGGCAGAATCCCCGCCGCAGGCAGCGTGGCGATAAAAAAGCTGGCAGCGAAGGCCAACAGACTCTTCGGCAGCCGCATCCACGGCCCTTTCGACAGGCGAGCAGGCGGATTGCGGCGACGCCGCCAGACAAACAGCGCCCCCACCAGCATCAGCGCCAGCGACCCCAACAGCGCCGTAGCCAGCCAGCGACTATGAATGCCTGACAGATGAACCGCCAGAATCAGCACCATCGACAAGACAAAGCCGCCTGCGGTCGCCACGTGGGTATTCGACATTACCTTATCGCGCGCCACCACATGGTGAAGATCCACCAGATAGCGGCGCGGCATGGCCATCAGCCCGGCAAACCCGGCCGTTTTTTCCGGCTGGCCGGCGCGCCACAGACGGATCCTTCTGATCATCCCCACCAGAGCCAGCAGCAGTACCGCAGCCAGCAGCACCGGGAGTAATCTGTCGAGTATCATGCAGCCCCCTCTGTTACAGATCCTTGCACAGGCGTAATGCGTCATAGATAGCCGCGTGCACATTGCGCTGGGAAACGCAGTCCCCCAACCGCCAGAGGATCATGCCTTCTCCCGTCTGCGCCAGAACAGGCTGGGGATGAGCGGCAAACAGCGCCTCGTTATCAATCTGCCCCTGGTTACGCGATTCCGCCTTCAGCTGGTAGTAAAGCTCTTCGTTGGGTCGGGTGCCGTTTTCAATCACCACCTGATCCACCACCCGCTCCTCCTTCTGGCCGGTGTACTCGTTTTCCAGCACCGCCACCAGTTGGTCGCCTTCGCGATAAACCGACTCCAGTGCCAGATCCGCAGTCATGATCACCGCCTTTTCGTACAGGCTGCGATAATAGGTCGGGAAAGTGGTACCGCCGATACCAACGCCGGGTTTAATGTCGTCGGTGACCAGTTCCACCAGCGCCCCTTTGGCGGCCAGGTAATCGGCGGTAGACATACCGGTAAATTCACAGATGGTGTCGTAGATCAGCACGTTTTTACCCGGCTCCACGGCGCCGGTCAGAATGTCCCAACTGGCCACCACTCGCCCGTCATCGGCGCCCCATTCCGGGTTTTGTTCCATAAACGGACGACCCCCGGTCGCCAGAATGCAAACGTCCGGCCTCAGATCGCGTACCATGGCGGCGTCCGCTTCTCTATTGAGTTGAATCTCCACTCCTAATCGTTCCAGCTCCATGGCCAGCCAGCGGGTAATACCCGCCATTTGGTCACGCTGCGGCGCCCGGGCTGCAATGGTTATCTGACCGCCCAGCTCTGAAGCGCGCTCCACCAGCGTGACCTGATGACCGCGCTCGGCCGCCACCCGGGCGGCCTCCATGCCTCCGGGACCACCGCCTACCACGACCACCCTGCGGCGCGGCCCGGCGCTCTTTTCAATAATGTGCGGCAACCCCATATATTCGCGGGAGGTGGCTGCATTCTGAATGCACAGCACATCCAGCCCCATATACTGGCGATCGATGCAATAGTTAGCTCCCACACACTGGCGGATCTGATCCACCTGATTCAGTTTGATCTTGGCAATAAGGTGCGGATCGGCGATATGGGCCCGGGTCATGCCCACAAAGTCGACGTAACCCTGTTCCAGAATACGCTGGGCCTGATTGGGATCCTTGATGTTCTGGGCGTGGATCACCGGCACCGACACCACCTCTTTGATTCCTGCGGCCAGATGCAGGAACGGCTCCGGCGGATAGCTCATATTCGGAATCACATTCGCCAGGGTGTTGTGGGTGTCGCATCCGGAACCCACCACGCCAAAGTAGTCCACCATGCCCGTGGCATCGTAGTAAGCGGCAATCTGCTTCATATCTTCGTGGCTCAGGCCGTCGGGATGAAACTCATCGCCAGTAATACGCATCCCCACCACAAAATCTGGCCCCACCGCATCCCGTACTGCTTTCAGCACTTCCATGCCGAAACGCATGCGATTTTCAAAGTTGCCACCCCACTCGTCGGTACGTTTATTGACGCGCGGAGACCAGAACTGATCAATCATGTGTTGGTGCACAGCCGAAAGTTCCACGCCGTCCAGCCCGCCCTCTTTGGCGCGTACCGCCGCCCGAGCGAAGTCGCCGATCACCCGCCAGATCTCTTCCACTTCAATAGTCTTACAGGTAGCGCGGTGCACCGGTTCACGGATGCCCGACGGCGACATCAGGTTCGGCCAGTTTTCGCCGTCCCAGCGCGAACGGCGCCCCATATGGGAGATCTGGATCATGATTTTGCCGCCGTGCTTGTGTACCGCGTCGGCCAGATTCTGGAAATGGGGAATGATGCGATCGGTGGAAAGATTCACCGAGCTCCACCAGCTCTGGGGGCTGTCGATAGACACCACGCTGGAACCACCGCAAATACAGAGCCCACAGCCACCTTTAGCCTTCTCTTCGTAATATTTCACGTAGCGTTCGGTGGTCATGCCGCCATCAGTGGCATAGACCTCGGCGTGAGCGGTACTGACGATGCGATTGCGGATGGTCAGCTTGTTAATATTCAACGGCTGGAACAGAAGATCAAACTGGGACATGGCTACACCCTGATTCAATGCAAAAACCCCGGCCGCTCGCAGGCGGCCAACGCGGACTTACAGCGGCAAAACCTCAAAAACGCCGTAATCATTTCCCTCTTCGGCTGCGCTCCTGGTCTGGACTGCCCGGGTTCTGACCGCATAGCCCAGACTCTGGGCCACCTGATCCATAGCGCCTGCGAACCAGCCGGTAAACATGTAATCGACCTTGCGATTGACTTTGCCGTACTGGTAAACGAACGCCGAATGTTCCAGGCGAATACGGGCCGTCCCCTGCGCCAGGTCGAGCGCTTCGATGATGAACAGCCCCCAGCCGCGCTGGGAAAGGCGCTTCATATAGTGTTCAAAGACCGCAGCGCCCGAGATACCGTGGGCTTCAGCCTCTTTTTCACACCAGTAGTACGCGGATTTATAGCCCGCCTTGTAGAGGATCCCGGCATAGCGTTCAGCGCCGATCTCCTCTTCAATCGCCATATGGTTGTTGACGAAAAAGTGGCGTGGCACGTAGAGCATCGGCAGGGCATCGGTAGTCCAGACCCCGGTTTCATCGTCTACGTTAATCGGCAATTCAGGTGCATGTGAGTTCATTGATTTCTCCCCGGCTATCCGTTATTCGCCCCATACCTCAGCCAGAACGCGCACCCAGTTCTCGCCCATTATTTTGCGTACCTGATGTTCGCTGAACCCGTGGCGTAGCAGGGCTTCGGTCAGATTAGGAAATTCGCCAAGGGTACGGATCCCTTCGGGGTTGATTATCTTGCCGAAGTTGGTCAGATGGCGGGCATAGCCTTTGTCATGGGTGAGCCATTCGAAAAAGGCCTGATCCTGCCCCTGGGTGAAGTCGGTACCGATACCTATCTGATCTTCACCCACCAGGTTGAAGATGTATTCGATGGCTTCGACATAGTCGTCGATAGTGGAGTGAATCCCGTTCTTCAGGAACGGCGTAAACATAGTGACGCCGACAAAACCGCCATGATCGGCGATAAACTTCAGTTCGGCATCGGACTTGTTGCGCGGATGATCCTTCAGTCCGGAAGGCAGGCAATGGGAGTAGCAGACCGGCTTTTCAGACGCCAGGATAACCTCTTCGGAGGTTTTGGCTCCCACGTGGGAGAGATCGCACATGATGCCGGCGCGGTTCATTTCCGCCACCACCTCCCGGCCATAGCCGGAAAGACCGCCATCGCGCTCGTAACAGCCGGTGCCCACCAGGTTCTGGGTGTTGTAGGCCATCTGCACTACGCCAACGCCGAGATCCTTGAAGATCTGAACATAGCCGAGCTGGTCTTCAAAGGCATGAGCATTCTGAAAGCCCATCAGCACACCGGTTTTACCCGCCGCTTTGGCGCGGCGTATATCGTCGGTGGTGCGCACCTTTATCACCAGGTCGGAGTTCTGTTCAATCAGCGCGTTCATGGCGACGATGTTGTCCACGGTATCCTGGAAGCCTTCCCACACCGATACCGTACAGTTTGCAGCGGTTAACCCCCCGCGCCGCATATCCTCAAACAGCTCGCGATCCCACTTTGCGATCACCAGGCCATCGATGACGATGGCGTCGTCGTGCAACTGTTCTGCGTTCATCTCTCCACCCTCTGTCTGTCACACCGTGTTGACCGACAGCATAGGGTTATCAATAACGAGAAAGTGTTCTGAAAGCGTCACCTGGCTGACCCGGAGCGCAAATAAAAATGTCGAGGCGTCTCGGGGATTTCGAATCAAACTCTCGCGCTGGAGGAGATTTAGTTCACCATAAAGCCACCTTTATTAAACCAGGGCTATCGCCAGAGTGGAAGAAAAGCATATGTCTGACCTATACAACAGGGAAATTGAGGCATATACTTGCCATATGTATCAGGGCACTCTTTCACCTGGCGGGGACCATCACGATGAGAACGGTATCGGTGTTTAAAAACGGCAATAACCGCGCGATCCGCTTACCCAGGGATCTGGATTTTGAGGGCGTTAACGAACTGGAGATTACCCGTGAAGGCGACACTATCCTTCTGCGGCCGATCAAACCGAGCTGGGGATCGTTCCTGCTGGAAGAGAAAGCCGATGCGGACTTCATGACGGAACGTGAAGAGATTGTCAATGATGAAGGGCGCATTAAGCTATGACCAAAACCTATATGCTGGACACCTGTATCTGCTCTTACATCATGCGTGAGCAGCCGGAAACCGTAATTCGGCGTCTGGAGCAGGCGGTCATGCAGCGTCATCGCATTGTGGTGTCGGCCATTACCTATGCCGAAATGCGCTTCGGTACCCTCGGTAAAAAAGCGTCGCCGCGCCATGCACAGCTGGTAGAGGCTTTCTGTATCCGTCTTGACGCTGTTCTGCCGTGGGACCGCGCCGCAGTGGATGAAACCACTGAGCTGAAAGCGACGCTTAACGCCGCAGGCACGCCCATCGGATCCAACGATACGGCCATTGCCGGGCATGCCATTGCCGCTGGCGCCATCCTTGTCACCAATAACGTGAAGGAATTTGAACGGGTGCCGGGATTACCCCTGGAAGACTGGGCCGCGTAGTCTCGCTGTGCCGCCTGCCCCATACAGGCAGGCGGCCGTAAAGTTCAGGGCGGTGAAGTCCAGCCCAGCGCCACCGAACCGTAAGTAGGTTCGAAGCGCGCCTCGCTCAGGGCGCGTACCGCTACCGCGGTGGCGGAGCGCTCTTTCTTACCATTCAGACCGGGCAATGCGGTGGTTACCAGCTGCGGCACGGTTTCGTTCTGTTCCTGGCTGCGTATGCCGCGTCGCTCTTCACGCGGTGGAATGCCGATATGTTCGCGATAGCATTTGCTGAAATGCGGCGTCGATACAAATCCGCAGGCCAGGGCTATCTCGATAATTGACATCGAGGTTTGCTTAAGCAACTGCCTGGCCCGGAACAGTCGAAGCTTCATGTAGTAGCGGGAAGGTGAACATTGCAGGTACTTCTGGAACAGGCGTTCAAGCTGACGGCGGGAAAGCCCCACATAGGCGGCCAGTTCATCCAGTTCGATCGCCTCTTCGATATTGGCTTCCATCAGAGACACCGCTTCCACCAGGTTCGGCTGGGCGGTTCCCAGCACGTGGCGCAGCGGTATGCGTTGATAATCTGATTCGTTGCGCACGCGATCGCAGATAAACATCTCTGAGATCGCCGCCGTCAGTTGATAGCCGAAGTCGCGTTTGATCATGCTAAGTATCATATCCATCGGCACCGTGCCGCCGCTACAGGTCATGCGGTCGCGTTCAATCACGAAGAGTTGATTGGTACATCGTACTTTGGGCCAGGCTTCCTGCATTGAGGCAATGCACTCCCAGTGAGCGCTACAGTGGTAGCCGTCCAGCAATCCAGCTGCCGCCAGGACATAGGGGCCGGTACAAACGCCGCCGATCAGAATGTGTTTGCGCGCCATCATCTGAAGCCAGCTAATCTGACGACGGGTGTAACTGCGGGTAATATTGACCCCCCCCACCACAATCAGAACATCCAGCGCGGTGGAGTCGGCCATAGCGCAATCAGGAGTAATGCTAATGCCGTCGCTGGCCATCACCGTGTTGCCATCTTCACTGATGGTATGCCAGTCATACAGCTCGCGGCCGCTTAACTGGTTCGCCATGCGCAGCGGCTCTACCGCCGTCGCCAGCGCCATCATGGTGAAGTTATTGATGAGCAAAAAACCAATGGTACGTGTCTTGTAATTATCGGTACAACCCTGGGGTGATTCATTTGATTCAGACATATGCTCTTGCCTCTGTTGTCTCTCAGTCAGGAGAGGGAACAAACGGGTCTGATACCTCTTAACTTCCACAAACAACAATAAAGCAACATATGTACCACTTCCTTTTTACATTAAAAATATATGCGCAATCTCCCGATAATCATTCATCGGGAGTGATATAGCGCCGCAGTCGGAATCATAAAAACAGAGATGGCACGTTTCGTGCTGAGCAGGGTAATCACCTGTTGCTATATGCTTTTTTGGTGCGTCTGCCCCGGATCAGGGCAGACATCAGTTCCGGATGGTATCAACACTCAATCGCATTCACTGCCAGTCCCCCACGTGAGGTTTCCTTATACTTATCCTGCATATCCCGCCCGGTATCACGCATGGTGCGAATCACTTTATCAAGCGAAACAAAGTGCTGACCGTCTCCGCGTAGCGCCATCTGGGCGGCATTGATCGCTTTCATGGCAGCGATAGCATTACGCTCAATGCAGGGCACCTGCACCAGCCCGGCCACCGGATCGCAGGTCAGCCCCAGATTATGCTCCAGCGCGATCTCGGCCGCGTTTTCCACCTGCTCCGGAGTACCGCCCAGCACCTCGGTCAACCCGGCAGCAGCCATGGCGCAGGCGGAGCCAACCTCGCCCTGGCAGCCCACCTCGGCGCCTGATATCGAGGCGTTTTTCTTACACAGCGCCCCCACCGCTGCCGCGGCCAGCAGAAAGTCCACCACGTCCCCATCCCCGGCCCGCTCGCTAAAGCGCATGTAGTACATCAGCACCGCCGGAATGATACCGGCAGCGCCATTGGTAGGCGCCGTGACCATACGCCCGCCTGCGGCGTTTTCTTCATTTACCGCCAGCGCATAGAGGTTGATCCAGTCCATGGCCGACAGCGTGGTGCCAATCACATTCGCACCGGTGGCCTGCCTCAGGGAGCGATACAGGCCCGGGGCTCGACGTTTCACGTTCAGCCCGCCCGGTAATACGCCCTCGTTTTCCAGCCCCTGCGCGATGCACGCCTGCATAGCCTGCCAGATGGCGGCCAGACCGGTACGAATCGCCGGTTCATCGCGCCAGACTTTTTCGTTTTCCAGCATCAGCTCACAAACCCTTAACCCCTGCTGCCGACAGTGCGTCAGCAGTTCGGCTCCGGAGTTAAAGTCGTAAGGCAAAACCACCTGAGGTACCAGATGAGCGCTGGCGGTGGCTTCACTTTCGTCCAGCACAAAGCCGCCTCCCACCGAATAGTAAGTATTGGCATAAACCACCTCACGCTCGCCAAAGGCCGTCAGGCGCATGGCGTTCGGGTGATAAGGGAGCACTTCGTCCACAAAATGCAGATCGCGGTTCCAGTCAAAATCCACACCCGGGCCACCGGCCAGGGGCAGAAATCCGGTTTCGCACAGCGCCCGAATGGCAGGGGCGATAGTACGGGGCTCAACAGTTTCCGGCGCTTCGCCCATCAGCCCCATCAGCGTTGCTTTATCGGTACCGTGCCCCACGCCGGTAGCGCTCAGGGAGCCGAACAGATCCACCCTGACGCGGCGTACCGTCGCGCGCGCGCCCTGCTCGCTTAACTGGCGGATGAATCGCTGCGCGGCCCGCATTGGCCCAACGGTATGTGAACTGGAGGGGCCAACCCCAATCTTGAACAGATCAAAGACGCTGATGCTCATCCTCTTTCTCCCGGAGCCTGAATGAAATATCAGCATCGATTATTGCGACAAATTCACACCGGAAGATGCCAGATAGCGACGCTTCAGGTCATCAGACCGACCGGAAATTGCCGACAGCGCTGGCGCAGACCTTATGTCGCAAATCAATCCTCATAAGACGTTGCCAGGCATTCCGGGCCGCTGACCCGCCTTTATCATCCTCCAGGGCCAGGCTGTCTTAGCGCCCCACAGTTTACTGGCATTCCACACACCAACCATTTCCTGGGAGGAAACACTATGCCGGATTCGAAAGATCCGATGGTACCCGATGGTGAGGTTAACCCCTACGATACCGACTATCAGATAGGCCAGGATAATATTGTGGTCAGCGTCGGCCCGTTCGGGCTGGATATTCATAACCGCGTCTTTGTTATCTCCGGGCTGGCGGTCATCATCTTTGTCGCGCTGACGATGGCGTTCCATCGTCAGGTCGAACCCATCTTCAACGGCGTCCTCAACTGGCTGACCGGCAACCTGAGCTGGTTCTTTCTGAGCACCGGCAACATCTTCGTGCTGCTCTGCCTGGCACTGGTCTTTTCCCCGCTCGGCAAAGTACGTCTGGGCGGCACTCTGGCCAGACCGAACTACAGCTATCTGACCTGGTTTTCGATGTTGTTCGCCGCCGGAATGGGCATAGGTCTGATGTTTTACGGTGTGTCTGAACCACTGTCGCACTTCTCCAGCTCGCTGGCGGGAATCAGCATTGAAAACGGCGTTCGCAGCGACACCGCGCCGCTGGGGGCTGCCGCTGGCAACCCGGAAACTGCCCGCAGCCTGGCAATGGCCACCACCATCTTCCACTGGGCGCTTCACCCCTGGGCTATCTACGCCATGCTGGCGCTGGGACTGGGGCTGTTCTCTTTTAATAAGGGGCTGCCCCTGACCATGCGTTCAGTGTTTTACCCACTACTGGGAGATTCGGTCTGGGGCTGGCCCGGGCATATCATCGACATTCTGGCAGTATTGGCTACGCTGTTCGGCCTGGCCACCTCTCTGGGTCTGGGCGCCGCCCAGGCGGCCTCAGGCCTGAATTATCTGTTCGATATTCCCATGGGCGAAACCACCCAGATCCTGCTGGTGGTTGGGATTACCGCGGTTACGATGGTGTCGGTCATGGCCGGGCTGGAAAAGGGGGTACGCCGGTTGTCGGAAATCAATATGATACTGGCGGCGCTACTGTTGCTGTTCGTGATCGCCGTCGGCCCTACGCTTGCACTGGTGACAGGCTTTTTTTCGAACCTGGGCGCCTATCTGCAATACCTTCCGGCGCTGTCTAATCCCTTCGGGCGCGAAGACAGCCACTTTGTCGCCAGCTGGACCGCCTTCTACTGGGCCTGGTGGATCTCCTGGTCGCCGTTTGTCGGCATGTTTATCGCCCGGGTCTCTCGCGGACGCACCGTGCGCGAATTTATCATCTCAGTGCTGATTGTTCCGTCACTGGCCTGCGTAATGTGGATGACCATTCTGGGCGATACCACTATCTTCCAGTATTTTAATCAGGGGCATCAGGCCATCGCCAACGCGAAGCTGCCACTGCAGTTGTTCACCATGCTGGATACGCTACCGCTGGCGAAGATCACTTCGCTCATTGGCATTCTGTTGGTAGTAGTATTTTTTGTCACCTCATCGGATTCCGGCTCGCTGGTGATCGACATTATCTCGGCAGGCGGCAAGGTCAACGCCCCCACGCCACAGCGAGTATTCTGGTGCAGTTTCCAGGGCGTGGCGGCCATTGCGCTGCTGCTGGGCGGCGGTCTGGTGGCGCTGCAGACTATGGTGCTCTCTACCGGACTTCCATTCGCCATCGTCTTGCTGATTGCCGCGTTTTCAGTGCTTAAGGGGCTGGCTTCGGAGCCCAGACATAGTCGCCCGGCTCCGGGTACGGAACAGGGCTAAGCCCCGGAGATTTAGCATGCAGGCTGAACATAAGGAAATCATCGACTTTCTGCGCAGCTCACCGCCCTTCGATGCACTACCCGACGCAGCGCTGACGCTGGCGGCCGCCAATATTGACGTCTGTTATTTCAAGGCGGGCAGCAGCATCCTCTCCTTCGGCCAGCAGGTGGACGCCTGGTATGTGGTGCGCAGCGGCGCTGTCGAGGTCTATCGGCGTAATGGCGAACTCTACAACCGCCTCAGCGCCGGAGGTTATTTCGGCCAGTTCGGCCTGTTGCGCGAAAGCAGCGTGCGTTTTCCGGTCACAGCCCTGGAGGACACCCTGGTCTGGCTGATACCTGCGCCGGTGTTCCATCAACTGTTCACCCAATATGAAGCCTTCGCCGACATGGTGGAGGTGGAAGATCGCACCCGGCTGCGCCATACCATAGCCCGTACCGAAGATGCCAACGAACTGCTTACCTCACGCATTGATACGCTCATCAGCCGTAAACCGGTGACTATCGATACCTTCGCCAGCGTGCGGGAAGCGGCCATGATGATGAGTGTCGAAGGGGTATCTTCACTACTGGTGATGCACTCCGGCGTACCGGAAGGCGAGACAGGCAATGCCGCCAGAATGGCCGGAATGCTCACCGACCGCGATCTGCGTACCCGGGTTATCGCCAGAGGACTGAGCGTTGATACGCCAGTCGGCGACGTGATGACGCCGGAACCGATCCACTGCGAATCCCACCAGATGGTGTTCGAAGCCATGCTGACCATGATGCGCCATAACGTACACCATCTACCGGTGCTGAAACAGGGTCAGCCCATCGGCGTGATATCGCAGTCGGATATTATCCGCTACGAATCCCAGAACAGCCTGTTTGTGGTCAGCCGTATTTTCCACGCCAACAGCATCGCCGAGTTAAGCGCCCTGAGCGGCGAGGCACGCGCCTGCTTCCGGCGCATCGTGCGCGAAGATGCTAATTCACAGATGATCGGCAGCGCCATGGCGGTAATTGGCCGCAGCTTCACCCAGCGCCTGCTGGAGCTGGCAGAACAGCAGTTTGGCCCACCGCCGGTGCCCTATTGCTTCCTGGCGCTGGGATCCATGGCGCGTCAGGAACAGCTGATCGTCACCGATCAGGATAACGCGCTGGTACTCGACAACCGTTTCGATCCCGCCCGTCACGATGACTGGTTTCTTCAGCTGGCGACCTTTGTCAGCGACGGTCTGGCGGCCTGCGGTTATCGCTACTGTGCTGGCGGGATTATGGCGACCAACGCCCGATGGCGCCAGCCTCTTGCCGTATGGGAACGCTACTTCGCCGACTGGACGGGAAACCCTACGCCGAAGACGCTGCTTGAAAGCGCCATCTTCTTCGATCTCGACGGCCTGTGGGGAAAAACCGAATGGGCCGATCGCCTGAATCAGACTATTTCCCGACAGGTACGCCACAACGCCCGTTTCCTGGCCTGTATGGCGCGCAACGCGCTGCTGCGCACGCCGCCGCTCGGCTTCTTTAAGGGATTTGTGATGGAGCCTTCCGGCCACCATAGCCGATCCATCAATATGAAGCGGCGCGGCACGGCACCGCTGGCGGATCTCATCCGCGTTCATGCGCTGGCGGTCGGCTCCCGCGCCCGCAACTCCTTTGAGCGACTGCAGGATATTATCGAAGCCGATATTCTGCCTCACGGGCGGGGTCAGGATTTGCGCGACGCGCTGGAGTTTATCTCAATGGTGCGCATTCGCCATCAGGCGCTGGATCTGGATGCCCGACGCCCGCCCGACAATAATATCGAGCCAGAAAATCTGTCGGATTTCGAGCGCAAGAATCTGAAGGACGCTTTTCAGATCCTGAGTAACGCGCAGAAATTCCTGAAATATCGTTATCAGGCTGGCCGGATGCGCTGAGGGAATAATGTTCTATATCGGTAAGCATCCGTTAAAAACCGCGCCGTGCCCCTCCCTGCCCTGGCCTGAAAAAATGGCCGAACTGGCCCGTCAGGCGCAACACCCGGCGCTACGGGCTTTTTACCGGGCAGGCACCGTGGCGCCCGATACCACCATCGATCGGGTTCCGCTACTGGCTATGGATTTTGAAACCACCGGCCTCAGCGCACGGCGGGATGATATCGTCAGCATCGGCCTGGTTCCGATGAGCCTTGAGCGTATTCGTCTGCGCGACAGCCGTCACTGGCTGCTGAAGCCGCGAACGGCGTTGCGCGACGAATCGGTGGTGATCCACGGGATCACTCATTCAGAGGTAGCGAAAGCGCCGGATCTGAATACCCTGTTTATCACGCTGCTGGAACAAATGGCGGGTAAGGTACTGGTGGTGCACCATCGCGGAATAGAGCGACAATTCCTTGATGCCGCCCTGAAGCGCCGCATCGGCGAAGGGATTCATTTCCCCTGCATCGACACGCTGGCGCTGGAGGCACGACTGCATCGCCGCCATACCATGAACCCGGTGGCGCGACTATTCGGGTACAGAAAACCGGTGTCGCTACGCCTGCCGGAAAGTCGGGCCCGCTATAACCTGCCCCACTACCCGGCGCATCATGCCCTGACCGACGCGCTGGCCTGCGCCGAACTCCTCCAGGCCCAGATAGCCTGGCACTATGCGGCGGAGACACCGATTGAGGCGCTGTGGTGCTAAACATCAATTTCGGAAAATTTCTCACGCTAAAATAAAGCTACAAATAGAAATAATTATCACGCATCATCAAATCCTCATCACAGTTATTCAAAATAATGCTAACCGTCTTAATAAACAACATTATAAAAATATCCCACACCATTAGAAAAAAAATAAACCAGGAATAATCACCAGGAATAGAGCAAAGAATAACAATAAAAAACAAGAATCCTCCTTGAGAATATTTTTCATGTCAAATCGATGTCTCATTATGGCGCAAGCAATAGCATTTGACCGTTAGCTCTACTGGTGCTTTAAATATTAAAAAGGATTTAACTTCCTTAGTCCCATTTGATTGAGCATAAGGAAAAAGCAGGCGGCGTTGAGGCGTCGCGCATGAGTATGAGTGTTAAAGGAGTTTATCTATGAAAGAACTAACCGTTAATGAAATTGAAATTGTTGCTGGCGCCGGAATTATTTCGGATACCCTGGGTTTTGTTGGAGACACCATCGTTGATGCCGTTAAAGTTTCCAACGATGTTCTGAATACCCGACTGGTTTCTTCCGTTGGCCAGACGTTCAACGCAGTAGGGCTGGGGGGAATTCACTATCTGGCCGACTCATTAGGATATGCGGCATTTAAGACCGTTGCCGATGTAGGCGGTCTGCTGGGCGGCGACACCAGCCGCATTGATTATCACTTCGAGGAGGAGTGGGGCGCCTGATAACGATGAAATGCCCTGACTGACCAGGCAAACCGATAAAAGTCGCCTGAAATATTCGGCGGCTTTTATTTTTTCTCGTCAAAATAATAAAGCCACCGGATGGTGGCTTTATTATTAAAACCAATCAGGATTTATTTCACCGGGTTAAACAAGGTATTGATCAGCGGTGACGAAAACAGATAGTGAGGATCGTATTTATCTAATACATCCCGGGCATGTTGCCAACTGTCACCAAAGCTTTGAGGAATTTCTTTACTCATCACTTCGTCAGCGGCCCATGCAGCCTGGTCGGTATAAGCCCAGCCTTTACTCCACTCGACCCTTACGGTTGCGTAATCACCGCTAAAATGCTTGTAAATCCACGTTTCCATTTCGTGATAAAACTTATTGGCGTCTGGCGTATCTGGCATGGTTAAAATATCCAGCCAGATAGCGGTATCCCATTCAGGTTTCCCCTCCACCGGGCGTATCGCCGAGAGATCGGCCGTGACGGCGTTCACCACAGTGCTGTCCCTGGCATTATCCAGTCCGGTAACGCGTACTTCGATCGGGCCATTCATCGGATAAGAGTTTCTCTCTTTATAACGGCTGACCATCTCTTCATACTTCATGGCAAAATCATTCAGTACCTTCTGTATATTGCTGCGGCGGGTAATAATCGCGTAGCCATTGGCCGTAACCCGAAGCGTGCTCGGCTTAACATACAGCAGTAGATCTTTGCTCCAGCCCCAGAGATCGCCGGAAAGCGTTGCCCCCAGCCCGATACTTACCAGCTCCATCTGCGCCTTGCCAAGATCCGGCGTAAACTCCGGCGCACCGTTATTGATCTTTTTAATCAGATCGGAAATCTGTACGGGCAGATTATCTGAAAACGGATAGTTAAACGGTGCGTTTACCGGCTTAGCGGTTACCGGATAATGATCTTCCAGCGTCCATATTTTTAACCAGGGATTTTCGGTAAAGGGAAACCAGATTATTTCCGCCCGTCCGCACTGTTCAAGGAAGCGCGTAAACGTGCGCTCACCGGAATCCTCTGCGGCGAAAAGCTCTTTAGCCGGGACATTGACATAGCTCTGGCAGCGCAGGCGTCGGTTGCGTGGAAGCTGGAGAGTGACCTCGAAAATCAGCGCGCGACCGACATGCACCATAAAGGCAGCGATTTCCGCATCGTCGCGCTTAAAGGTTTTAAGTTCATATTCACCGGTCTGCTTATTCCACACCACGGCGCTAAGAGACACGATGCTATTGCTCACTGACCCGTAGCTTCCCCCTTCTGCCAGAGTCTCTTCGGCTGCGGGAATGCAGGTGCCGTGACCGCCGATAGCCAGCACTCCACCCAACGTCAGATCTCCAGGCGCTGGCGTGGCGTAAAACCCCAGTTTCTGCTTTTCCAGCTCCGTCATCAGCGCCTGCATGGCGACTCCGGTTTGCGCCGTGACAAAACCATGTTCTCCCTCTTTAGTAATAGAAACTTTTGTCAGTTTCTTCGTTAAATCCACAAGCAACACGCTTCCGTTATTATCACCGTTAGCAATCGTCAGGGTCGACCAGTTATGTTTCATTCCCACCGGGCGAACATGATAATTATTTTTATACGCCCAATTGACCACCGCCAGCAATTCCTGCTGGTTGGCTGGAGCGCAGGTAAGAATATGACTACCGGTAACCTCCTTTGACCAGTTAGTAAAATCAGAATAAGAATATGAGACAGGGAAAGTTTCCATGATATGACTATCCATAATATAACTCCTGTTATTTTGCGCAATGCCAGATAATAGTTGCCCCGGCAAAATTAATTGTCAACGGAGCAAAATTCCTATCCGTCATCAACACCAGAAGATAATTATCAATAAACGGCCATAAAACTCCGCCATCACCTGAAAATAGCAAAAAACAAAAATTCCATGCAACAACTTGATTTAAAATAATTTTTAATGGTGAAGTGGAGTTATTTCATAACGAATACCGCCATCTACCCTTACAAAGCATAAGTCAGACAAAATGCAATGCTGCCTTTTTTCAGGAATTATGAATAAGAATCCATGTCAAATAAACGATAATGAAAAAACCATTCATATATAACCAGGAACATTCCAAAACAATCAAAAAACAAGAAGAGGAGTTGTTTTTTGGGTTTCTATAAAAAGAAAAAAGAAAACATCAAAGATAACTAATCAGGCTATTTTCCCTATAACAAACCATTAATCTCACTGATCTCCCTGATTATTTATCAGCGAAAAAGTATTTTGTTGCCAATTATGATAAAAAAATCCTGCCGCGATGCGGCAGGAGCACAAACTATGTCCCAATCTAACCAACATTAATTAAAAACCATACCGCCATCGATAAGCAGAGACTGACCCGTCATATAATCCGAATCCGGCCCCGCCAGATAAGAGACACAGGCGGCTACATCTTCCGGCTCCGACAGACGCCCCAGGGTAATACGCTTAGCGAACGCTTCGGTACCATAGCCCGGGGGCTTACCGGCAGCCTCTGAGATTTGGCGATCGATCTCCGACCACATCGGCGTCTTAACAATCCCGGGGCAGTACCCGTTCACGGTAATGCCTGAAGATGCCAGATCCCGGGCTGCGGTCTGAGTCAGGCCGCGAACTGCAAATTTACTGGAACTGTATACCGCCAGTTCCGGGTTGCCGACATGACCGGCCTGGGAACAGGCATTGATAATTTTGCCGCCGTGACCTTCGGCCTTAAAGGCTTTCACCGCAGCCTGAATCCCCCAAATAACGCCTTTAACATTGATGTTATAAACCTTATCAACAATCTCGGGCGTAATGGATTCAATAGGCGTGGAGGGAGCGATCCCCGCGTTATTGACGATAACATCAAACCCTTTCAGCTCCCGGCGCGCCTCTTCCACGGCGGCGAACACTCGCTCACGATCCGAGACATCCACCGTAATAGCCATAGCCTCGCCGCCACTGCTTTTGATCTCCTGAGCGACAGCGTTCGCGGTAGCGCGGTTATAGTCAGCGACGGCGACGGCAAAGCCGTCTTTGGCCAACCGCAGGGCGATGGCTTTACCGATCCCCTGACCGGCGCCGGTGACAAATGCCACTTTTCTCATCACATCATCCTTCTGGTTATTTATAGAATCTGGCTAAGATGGAGCTGGCCCATCAGCAGCGGGTTATCGCTGTAATCCACGGGAATCGCGACCACAGCCGGCCCCTGTACGTCCATCGCGGTACGCAGGGTAGGTTCAAGGTTTTGTGCGCTTTCCACGGCAAATCCCTTCGCCCCAAACGCCTGCGCATATGCTTTGAAATCCACCGGGCCGAAGTCGACGCCGGATAACCGCTGATATTTTTTCTGTTCCTGAATCGCCACCATGTTGTAGGCGTTATCGACCCAGATAATGTGCAAAATATTGGCTCCGAGCCGCACGGCGGTTTCCAGCTCCATACTCGATTGCAGAAAGCCACCATCCCCGGACACGGAAACCACTTTACGATCCGGGTTCACCAGCCAGGCGCCGATAGCCCATGGCAGCGCCACCCCCATGGTCTGCTGGCCATTGGAGATCATTATTTGCCGGGCGCGGAAGCTGTACAGGTAGCGGGCAATCCAGATGTGAAAACTCCCCATATCCACCGTCAGGGTAACGTCGCTGTTTACGATATCCTGCATCGCGCGCACGATACGCAACGGATGCAGAGCGAACTGATCAAGCTGGGCCCCTTTGCGATTAAGAAGATCGCGCTGATGGCGGCGATCCATCAGGATCTCAGCGGCACAAGGCGACAGCGTCAGCGGCTTTTCAATATGGCCTGCCAGCTTATCCAGGGTACTGCCAATATCGCCTACCAGTTCAATATCCGGAATGTAATGACGTTCTTCATAGGCGGGCGTCACATCAATATGCACCAGGGTCGCGTTACCGGTATTCCACATCGACGGCTCATACTCCACCGGGCTATAGCCGATGCAGACAACCAGATCCGCCAGCTGCAGCAGCCTATCACCCGCCTGGTTGTTAAACAGCCCGACGCGTCCGGCAAAATGAGTGAAGTTCTGCTGATTCACCGCCCCGGCCGCCTGGTAGGTGCTGGTCACCGGAACCCGGCTTTTTTCCAGCAGTTGATGAAGCGCGGCGCTGTTTTCCTGCTGGCTGGCCATCAGCCCAAGCAGGAACAGCGGATTTTTAGCCGAGGCTATCATCCTGGCTACCCGGGCGATATCCGCATCCGGCGCAGCGCCGCAACGCGGAACCCCATTGGCAGGCAGAATTCTGCCGACTGCGGGCCGATCGACGATATCCTGAGGAAGGCTGACAAATGCGCTGCCAGGGCGCCCCTGCTCGGCAACGCGAAACGCGTTAGAGACCACTTCGCCAATGGCGTCGGAGGAGGTTACTTCCACCGCGTATTTGGTTACCGGGCTGAACATCGCCACGGTATCCATACTCTGATGCACCAGTTTCGCTTTATCCGAACGTTTAACCGCACCGCCCAACGCGACCACCGGATCGCCTTCGGTATTTGCCGTCGCCATTCCGGTAATCAGATTGGAACAGCCCGGCCCGGACGTGACCAGCGCTACGCCTGCCTTGCCGGTAATTCTGCCCACTGCGGCAGCCATAAAGGCTGCGTTGGCCTCATGGCGCACAGGCACTATCTGGATGGACGAATCGAGAAGGGAATCAAAAACCTTATCGATTTTAGCGCCAGGTATCCCGAACACATGCTTCACCCCCTGGGCCTCAAGCTGGCCAACCACCATATCGGCGCCGCAGCTCCATTGACGGTTTTTATTGTCCATGTGACTCCTCCTTCAGATAAGGGTTAGTTCTCTACCGCACGGATAGCGGCATCAAGATTGTCCGGATGCAGGTTTGCATTCAGGAAGGCGCTATCTTTCGGCAAAGAGATCTCCAGCTTGTGAATTTCACCAAAGGTCAGTACGCCATGTTCAAGCTGATAATCCAGCAGGTGCCCACCCCCCTGGCGATCGTCGGTAATAAAGTGTTCGTGGTAGCCAGCAACGTTAATCCCCTGCATGTGCTGCGGCGAACGAAAGCCCACCAGCACCCCGTCACAGTGGTTAAAACGAAAGACCGGCTGATCATCGAGCACATCGGTCATGGCCCGGTATGGTGGAGTTTGCCTGGGAACGGTACGGGTATGCGCGTGGCGGAAATGGCCGTCGATGCGTAGCGCACAGAAGATATTATCGGAAGGCACCCGGGCATCGATGATGTCATGCAGTTTTTGTCGAGTGATAACGTTGTCTATCGGTAACCGGTATCGGGGCTTAAACCAGGTCATCACAGCGAAAGGGGTTTTCTGATCCGGCAGCGCTTTACGCGCACTCCCGTCGGCGCGTAGCTGGTATACCTCCTGACTGAAAGCGATCAGCTCACCGTCCAGTTCGTTAAATGTCCCCAGACCAAAATCCCCCCGCTCCATCAGTTGGGCAATCGTCGTCTCACCTTCATACACGCCGCTGAGTAACGCGCTCATAAGCGAGGTCTGATATATCACGCATTCCGGGTTAACCTCTGAAAAATCAGAAATAGTCTGAATCAGGTTTTCTTCGCAAGAACAATTAGTTGCATGAGCCATGCCTTGTTCCCTCGCATCAATAACAGGTTGGAAAGATGATTAATTATTGACTCGTTTCAGCTAACAGTTCCAATATACAGAACATACCAATTCAAGATATTTATGATATAGCGCCAAAGACCCTCAGGGCGAAGGTGGTTTTTATATGGAACTTCGTTATCTCCGTTATTTTATTGCCGTAGCACAAAATAAAAATTTTTCCAGAGCAGCTGAAGAGCTGGGAATTTCACAACCCCCACTTAGTCAGCAAATTCAAAGATTAGAAAGAGAAGTCGGTACCCAGTTGCTGTACCGACTGACCCGTAGCGTGGAACTGACTGAAGCGGGAAAAGCCTTTTATGAGGATGCCTGTAAGATAATTGCGTTAAGCGATGCAGCCCTTGAAAAAGCAAAAGGAATTGCCCGGGGCATTAATGGAAAGTTGTATCTGGGTGTAACCAGTTCTAATGCTTTTCACCCCCAAATATTCTCCGCGATTTATCAATTTCATAAAGATTTTCCAAACGTTGCGCTTCATCAGAAAGAGGCGAATATGGCAACGCTAATGCATGAACTGGATGAAGGTATCATCGACGCCGCCTTTGTGCGCCTGCCCTGCGACAGCAGTAAGTCTTTTAATCTGCGGATGATTGCCACGGAGAGGATGCTGGTTGGGCTGCATCGCAGCCACCCCTTAGCAGGCCAGTCTGAGCTGTCGCTTAGCGAATTAGCGGGAACACCAATCATTATATTCCCACAGGCAGTGGCGCCTGGTCTTTACAGTCTTATCTATCAGGCCTGCCAGCGCTCGGGAATTAATATGGATAACAAAGTTCAGGCCTCACAGTTTTCAGCTTCAGTGAGTATGGTTGCGGCCGGTTTTGGTTTTGCGCTTATTCCTGAATCCATGACCTGTGTTCAGAATCCGAACATCACTTTTCATCAAATAAAGGAAAGTGGGTTAGAAACTGATGTGGCTTTAGCGTGGCGAAAATTTGAACGCTCGCCTACGGTAAAACATTTCATTGGTAACTTTTAAATACTAAAAAATATTCACCATCACAACTTGATGACTTTTAAATAACACCGTATGCGCTCTGTTTATTCTCGTTATGCCGGTTTTTCCTTATCGGAACAGGAAAAACCGGCAACGGTAGATCAGAAACTATAGCGATAGCCCAGATTCGCCGTACGCTGATTAAACTGGTGCCCCGTTGAACTGTCCACATCAAGATAGAGCGTATGCCGTTGTTTAAACTGCGCACTGATACCCAGACCGTTGTTCCACCAGCCGCCACCAAAGCGATGCTGTTCCGGTGAGCCATTCAGTTGATATCCGGCATCACCTTTAAACTCATGCAAATAACCGCTCTTCAGATAAACATTTAGCGCAATATCGCGACGGCTGACTTCATAGCCCAGCAGCATACTGGCGCGTCCGAGTAATGACTCATAGCTGCTCAGGCCAATTCGCAATCCATTACTGGCGTGAAGATGAGAAGCGTTCTGGTGGCTCCACGTCAGCTGTCCCTGCGGCTCCAGATAGAATCCGTTACCGGCAGCCTCATGACTTAAGGAAAATTTTCGCCCCGCTTCCACAGAAAGGCTCACACCTCCTGAATTTCCCTGTCCCTCAACGCTCTGCCCTTCGGAATCCAGAACGTTAAAGCTATTTTTCAGGTGTGTATATTTCAGCACTGCGTCACTATAAAAGCCGTTAGCCGCCATCCAGGAACCATAAACCCCCACGCTGTGAGCCTTAACGGTTCCATCGCCGCTACGATAATCAGGGCTGGCATGAGTCATGCTCATAAATACCCCGGTATAGAGCGGAATATCGTCAAAAAATCGTTTATCCGCCCCGAACTGGGTGCCGCTATAGTCCAGCGTAAACTCGCTCAGCTTACCACCGGAAAAACTGTCAAAGCGCCCGGCGTAACCGCGAATCCACATATTGCCGCCGCGGCGGCTCTGCCGCAGATCCCCCATACGCTGCATCAACGTCTGGGTTTCAGCAAAGTTGAGCAGATAGCCGATATTCAGAAAATTGGCTCCGGCATCTGCCGCAGTGGTAATCGGCCCGCTCGGCTTATCCGGCTGCCCGTTATTATTGTTTTCCGGCGTGTCTGGCGGCGTTATGTCGTCTCCATCATCTGGCGGCGTTACGTCATCCCCGTTGTCTGGCGGTATTTCGGGCGTGTCGGGCACAGCGGCACGAAGAACCCAGTCGGTTCCCTGCTTATGCAATTCGTACAGATAGCCGCCCAGTTCAACATTATGGGTACCGGTAAATGTAGCCTTACCATCCGGTGTTTTAACAACGGTAAGAGTTTCATTACCGTTCGTGGCAGCACTCCCCTGATTAGTGAAATCCAGTAGATGATTCCCTGCACTGGCTTCCGTCACCACAATTTTATCGCTACGGTTATTCACCCCGCCGCCATCGCCCACGATATCTGTTTTCAGCGCAAAATGACCGCTTCCGCTCAGCCGCCCGACAGTCAGCGTGGTTCCTGGAGTCCCGGCAGTAAAAGAAATCTGGCTATCTGCCATCTGGAGCGAACTTACCCTGGAATCATGAGTTATATCCCAGCGGCTGTCGTTCATGGTCACATTTAACAACGCGCCGTTTTCATTCGCCACCGTAGAGGCCCCGGTCCAGACAGAGCCTGGCTGCATCACCATATCGATGGAACCGTCAGCTGCGTTCACGCCGCCCAGCAGGTTGATCACGCCGCTGGCATGGATGTGCCCGGCTCCCGGCCCATAATTATCATCACGATCCGTCATCATAGCGATATCATCCGCGTCCGCCATCGCTACCGACAGAGAATTCGTCAGGGTAACGTTACCGTCCGAAGTCGCATAGATACCACGATTGCCTGACGCTCCCTGAATCGTCAGCGCCTCTCCGTTTATCCGGCCGCCGGTAATCGCCCACAGCCCGTAACCCGGTTTATCAGGTTGATGTTGTCCCGATGCGCCGACCTGGGTATACGCCAGATTAAGCTCGGCTCCGGACTGCGCTGATACCGCCGCCCCCGCCAGGGAGCTCACCGTATTCCGGCGACTTTGATCGCCGCGATAGCTAACAACGGTACCCGAACCCACCGCTGCAATCCCCATTCCGCCAGAGGAAAAAAGCTGGCTCCCGGAGCCGATATCTACCTGGGCGCCATAACCGGCTTCCAGGGCGCTGGCACCCGCGCCCCGGGTATTTATCGTCAAAGCATCCCCCCGCAGTTGTCCCCCTTCCCCCACGGCCCAAATTCCGATAGCGTTAGTACCGCTGGTTGTCACAGTGCTTCCAGTACCCAGTTGCACATCCGAACTGGACTGAATATTGATGCCGTAAGCATTATCCCCGGAGGTATGAATATTAAGACGGGAGGCGGTCAAAGAAGCCAGACCGTTTTGCGGATCGCCATTGGCGCCAAAGATATAAATGCCAGCGCTGTTCCGCCCGGCAGTCGTGATGCTACTGTTTTCTCCCAGGTTCGCCCGTGTGCCTTCATTATCAATATGCAGCCCTTCGGTATTGTTGCCGTCTGTCGCAACAACCAGTCCATTCGCTGTCAACTGCGAATTGCCCCGCAGGTAAATCCCCGCAGCCTGAACAGGATCTTTCTGACTGGTTACGTTAATCCGGCTGTTGGAGCCTAATTCAACCTGCACGTCATCACCATTAACGGCAATACCTTCGGCAAAAGTACCGCTGCTATTAACAACCAGACGATCGGCGCTGAGGGAACTGGCATCACCATTTATCATGATACCGCGAGACCAGGGGGCCCCATCATTACTGGTTACGGTCACATCCCGGGAAAGTGACAAATGGCCACCACGCTCTTCATTCAGAACCCCATAACCTGTTCCTTCTTTATCTCTTAATGTTGCTACTACGGCATCGCCAGGGTTAATGGAAAATCCCGGTTGAGAAAAATCCGTATCGTTCAGGCTGCCAGAGGTGGCGGCACTGGCGTTAAGCGCCAACAAACTGACTCCGACAAAAGGGAAGACGTATATCAACGGAGATTTTTTTACAGGGATGGGATGTAAACGCCATAGCTTCATGATTTCATTCCTTGAGACGATAGCAATTGGTTCAGGGAAAGCGGAGGCGCGGCCGAAAACCGCGGAGCTTTTAGCTAATTAATCGCCCTTTTATACGATCTGGCGATTTTATGGTCATGTGAAGTTTTGTTTATTTTTATCCACCACGCCGTCATCGCAAGGCGGGTAAAATAATACAGGGCTCTCCATCATCGATAAGCTAATGTTCAGCAGGTATCCGGTTGACGCGGCATCAGAGAGAACGCTTACAATTATAAATTGGGATAGGATCCAGAAAAAACAGATAGTTACTCCCGCCGTTAGGCAGTATCTTTAATACAATTTCATAAGAATCTTTCAGATAAAATGACGGGATATATCTGTTGAGCATCGCAGTGTCCGCGTTATCGTTCGGAAAGCGGGTGGTTCGTATCGATGTTAAGAAGTAAAGGTTCTCTTCCCGGTAGTACTGAAAGATGACCCGACGATCTAATGACCATATTTTCCCTGTCTCGTCAGTCGCTACGCCGGTCAGGTTAATGATGCCGTTTTTGGCGCCGAAGGTGTAGCTGACCATCATCTCTATGCGAAACCCTTTAGTGTGCTGGATGTAGCTCGCTATACAGGAAAAACCATCATCGCTTTCTTCACTGACATGTAACTCTATCACCAGGATAGCGGCGAAAATTGAAAACACGACACAAGCTATTATCAGAACTCGCTTCATTCTTGTTACTCTATAAAATATTCAGATATGCACTCATTGTTTTTATTGATCTCTTTATCACAACGTATTATCGAGATACGGGGTAACATTTCATATTTATCGATATAGATATAAGGGTGGACAGTGCAATCCGCGGCGAACTTCATTCCCCAGTTAATGATTTCACGCCTGAAGCTTTTGGTATTCATAAGATGATAAGCATAAATCTTACATCCCTTTCCCTGGTAGATAACTTGATAATTTGAATAGTAATTTTCCTGTGTATGGTGCTGTACGAACCAAAAGATAAGAACAGCAGTCACTAAGCATAAGATTCCGGTAAAGATTCCACCTTTTAACTGAAAAAATCGTGTACTGACTTCAGTGAGTGGAGGTGAACCATCGACAATCGCAGGTTCTATTTTTTCTGAAGATACCTCCTGTATGCTGTTGTGAATGTTGTTATCAGTATTCTCTTTACCCTGCCCGGTTTCGGGAGGCTGCTCAGTTGGAGGCTTACTCTCTGGGCCTTTACGCTCAATTCGGGTATCGCTTGCTAAGGTTAACCCCATTCTTGGAATGGTGACGATGATCTCTTCATCAATTCCAGCTTTCTTTAGAGCCTTACGCAATATCGATATATTCTGATAATAAGTATTTGAAGTAACATGTATTCCATTCTTACCCCAAACTTCATCCATGAAGTCCTGTTGACCAATGATTTCACCTTGTTTATGAATTAACAGCAAAAGACAACGTGCCGCGGGTGAATTTAATTCAACCTCCATGCCATGACCATCAAGGGTTTTCAGGGTACTGGCAGCGGGGTGAAATTCAACTTTGCCATTAATGATATAGTGATTGTGCATACGGTGTCACATCCATTGTCAGCATGAATATATGTTTCAGGGAAGTTCCATATGGCAAGATAATGTTATTATAACATTTAGCTGAAGTAAATTAATTTTGCAGAGGATTATTTTTCATACAGCAATATTTCTGCGAATTTTTCTTAATTCCCATAACATATTGATTATCCATATCATTCCACCATTCAAATCACGCACATTCAGAATTTTTCACATCATCCAGATTCAATACGCACAATCTGAATCGATCAATCGCAATGACATTAACTTCGTTTTTTAACTTTAAAAACATGCAGATGCAGAACTTCACAATGATTCATAAGAAACATAACAAGATTACCAAACAGCCTATAAGAATGGAAATTAATTAACTATAGGATTATTCCGCACATACAGCATTCAGCAACATAAAAAACTGATTAAATAACAACCTAAAAGAGATTCATAATTTCATAAAACAGGATTTATGAATAATTCATCAATAACGTGCCCGAAGAGCACGGACGAAGCTTACTCTGTCACAGACAAATCAGTTTCAGGTTAACTGATTTTTCATGAAATCACATCATGCAAGACTATTGTAGTGATGAAATCGCGGATGGTGATCCATACATTCCCACCTAGCGTCTTGCGGATCTGTCTGAAAGCGACAGGTTAGTTTGTAAGCAAATAACAACAATAACCTATGAAAAAAAAGGAGTTACATTTCACATACCCGAGGCTAATAGCAGACATGCCATGCATTAATTTATCTTGGTTTTTTCTCCACAAAAAACACTTCACTTTCTCTTCCTGGATAATCAGTTGGATAATTGCGGCATCTTGAATGCTCACTGATATTACGCTGCTGACTATAACCAGACAGTTTGTTCCTTAGCCCTGGTTATTCAGAAAGACTGACATCGTGAGAATAAAGATAAGGTGGTACTTCCAAGGATTGTTCCTGCGTGTAGGTCTCCCGAGAGAACTATGCATATGGAATAAGTAATGATGAAACTGCAATCTCGCTAAATGCTAAACAGCTTCATCACCAATAATATGTTTATATAAAGGAAATTCTATGAACATGAAAACGGGTCTTTCTCTTACTGCGGTAGGGATGATGTTACTGGCCGGCAGTGTTTCTGCGCAGGCTTATGATGGTACCGTAAACTTCGAGGGTGAGATCGTCGATGCGGCTTGTACCGTTGATATCGGTGCTGGTAATAAGATGACCGTCGATCTGGGTAAAGTAAATAAAAGTGCTTTTACCGGCGCCGGCTCTACCGCATCTGCCACTAAATTCTCTCTGAAGCTGAAGGACTGCCCGGAGACTATCACCAGTGCTACCGTAAAATTTGACGGCACGGCCTACTCCGGCGATGACTCCGTACTGGCGCTGACCGAAGAAACTGGCGTGGCTACCGGCGTGGGTATCCAGCTTTCCGACCGTACTCAGGCGGTACTGCCGCTGTTTACGCCGTCCAGTTCTTATCCGTTGCAGGCTAGTGTAGAAAACGATCTGCCGTTCTACGCTCGCTATATCGCTATGTCTGACACGGTCACTGCTGGCCCGGCTAACGCCGTTGCTACGTTCACTATGAACTACAACTAAGTTATTGCCCTATTGGGCCGGTTCCTCCGGCCCAATTATTAAACGTAACGGAATATCATCTATGAAGAAAATGGCTCTGTGTCTGGCGCTGTTACTTGGCTGCTCCACAGCTTATGCCGGCGTAATCATTGGCGGAACCCGGGTGATTTTTGAAGGCGGGAAAAAAGAAACCTCGCTCAGCGTCAATAATCCAGACACATCACCTTATTTAATTCAGTCGTGGGTTGAAAATAGCGGCAGCGGCAAACCGCCATTTATTATTACGCCACCATTATTCAGATTAGATGGTCAACAACAGAATATCCTGAGAATCCTTAATGACGGTTCAAATCTGGCCGCCGATCGGGAATCTTTGTATTGGGTTAATATTAAATCGATCCCCTCAAAAGCGGCCAATAAAGATAACGTATTGCAGGTTGCGATAAAAACGAGAATCAAGCTCATTTATCGCCCGCAGGCGCTGAAAGATAAACGGCCGGAAGATGTGGCAGAACAACTGCGCTGGACGCGTTCCGGCAGTCAGCTACAGGTGAATAACCCAACACCGTACTACATGAATTTTTATGAAATCAATGTTGGCGGACAACGCATTAAGGATCCGCAGTGGGTGGCCCCGTTCGCGACAAAAACTTACGCGCTTAATGGGGCAGTCTCTGGAAGTGTGACCTGGAAGCTAATCAGCGACTTTGGCGCATCAGGTAACGCGCATCATGCACAGCTGTAATGACGCGTATTTCTGATGTCGGGTTTATGAATTAGCCAGAACGGGAAGGGAATCAGTAAATGATGGCTGTGGCGGAATATAAAAAAATCTCCTCAATGTTATTGGGCATCCTTTTTGCGTCTGGCGTGACCACGCAGGCCCAGGCCAAAGCGCAATTTAACCCCGCGCTGCTGGAGCGCCAGGGAAGCGATCGTCCCCGGGTAGACCTGTCGGCGTTCGAAGAGGATACCCAACAGCCTGGCGTCTACCATGTCGATGTACTGGTCAACCGTCAGGATCAGGAAACGCGCGATATCGCCTTTATGCTAAAAGCGGATACCAACGGCAAAAAGCGCCTGTGGCCCTGTCTTAGCGTGGACGATCTGATTCGCTACGGCGTGCGGGTAGACGGATTCCCTGAGCTGGATACCGGCGCGAAATGCGCGAATCTGAACGCGATTCCGGACGCCGATGCACAGCTGATCTTCAGCGAGCAGCGACTGATTCTGAGCATCCCGCAGGCGGCCATGACCAATCAGGCTCGCGGCTATGTTCCTCCGGAAAAATGGGACGAAGGCATCAATGCGTTCTGGCTGGATTACAGTTTCAGCGGCGCAAACTATTATGCCAAAAAGTCTGGCGTGCACGACAGCGACAGCCAGTATTTAAACATTCGTCCGTCGGTAAATATCGGCCCCTGGCGTCTGCGTAACTATACGACATGGAGCCGCAGTAGCCGTGGTGATTCGCACTGGGATACGATTTATACCTTCCTGCAGCGCGACATTGTAGCCCTGAAGAGCCAGCTCACGCTTGGGGAAAGCAGTTCGCCTTCAGATATCTATGATAGCGTCTCGTTTCGTGGGGTTCAGTTGGCTTCAGATGACGAAATGCTACCCGATAGCCTGAAAGGCTATGCTCCGGTCGTGCGCGGCATTGCCCGCACAAATGCACAGGTCATTATCCGCCAGAACGGCTACATCATATATCAGAGCTACGTGGCACCAGGCGCCTTTACTATCTCCGATATGTATCCGACTGGCGGCAGCGGCGATCTCTACGTCACTATTAAGGAAGCCGACGGCACCGAACAGCACATTGTAGTGCCCTTCGCTTCCGTTCCTGTGCTGCAGCGTGAAGGTCGCCTGAAGTACAGCCTGACCAGCGGGACTTATCGCTCCTACCAGAACAATAATTCGGAGCATACCTTCTTTACCCAGGGAACCGGGATTTGGGGGCTGCCCTACGGCTTCACGATCTACGGCGGAACCCAGCTCTCATCGCGCTATCAGTCAGTGGTTGGCGGGTTGGGAAAAAACCTGGGAATGCTGGGTGCCCTCTCCCTGGATATGACGCAGTCATGGGGAAAGCCAAAGGATGAAGGGCGCCAGGAAGGCCAATCATGGCGCGTACGCTACAGCAAGAATTTCGTTGATACCGGAACCAACTTCGCCATTGCGGGCTATCGCTACTCCACTCGCGGTTTTTACACCCTGAATGAAGTCATGGATTCCTGGTACAGCAGCGACGATGACTACGGACTGTGGCAGGAACGGCGCCGTAACCGTGCGGAAATGACCCTCAGCCAGAATCTGTGGCAGGGCGCGGGAGCGTTAACGCTCAGCCTGATTGGTGAAGATTACTGGAACAACAGCCGCCAGATGCGTTCGATTTCTGTTGGCTACAACAACAGCTGGGATGGAATCAGCTACAGCCTCAACTACAGCTACAACCGTAACTCATATAAGCAGGATACCGGTTTCGACGAACACAGCGGCAGGGTGTATGACAAGGATCAGATCCTGGCTTTCAACATCAATATTCCGCTGGAACGCTGGTTGAGCAACACCTGGGTCAGCTACAGCATCAATACCCAGCGCCATGGCGATACCTCCCAGACGGTGGGTCTGAATGGCACGGCCCTTGCGGATAACAACCTGAACTGGAGCGTTCAGGAGTCCTGGACAAATCACGGCGAAGGCAGCGGCGGTAACCTGAATGCCGATTACCAGGCAACCTATGGCGAAGTGGATGCCGGCTACGCCTGGGATAAAAACAGCCAACGCGTCAGCTATGGCGTTAAAGGCGCGGTCATGTTGCACGAAGACGGCATAACTCTGAGCCAGCCGCTGGGAGAAACCGTAGCACTGATAAAAGCGCCGGGCGTAAGCGGTACCCGGGTCATCAATCAGACCGGAGTGAAAACCGATTTCCGCGGCTACACCGTCGTCCCCTATATGAGCGCCTATCGTCGTAACGAAATCGCGCTCGATCCGGAGACGCTGGCAGACAACGTCGAACTGGAACAGACCACCCGTAACGTCGTACCAACACGCGGCGCTGTAGTCAGGGCTGACTTTTCCGGGCGCGTTGGGCAGCGTCTGATGGTGAAGCTGACGCGACCCAATGGCTTACCCGTACCCTTTGGAGCCACAGTGGTGCCAGAAGGTGAAGGCTCCTCTTACAGCAGCATCGTCGGCGACGACGGAGAAGTTTATCTGAGTGGATTACAGGAAAACGGAACGCTGAAAGTCTCCTGGGGCAACACAGCAGATAGCCAGTGCCGCGCCAGTTATCACATCGGCGACCAGGCGACACAGGGGCTTCAGAAAGTGGCGGCGGAATGCCGGTAACGGCAGCCAGACCAGAGCGTATAAAGGAATCAGGAAGGAAAATATGTTAAACGTCCGAACGCTGAGTTTACTGCTAACACCTCTTTTATTTGCCTCCGCGAAGGTGTTTGCCGGCTGTACTTTTGTGGCTTCTCCGGAAACGGTGCGGGTTGTGCTCCCTAATCTTGCCGTGGATCCCAATATTCCCGTCGGCGGCGTTATCGGAGGAAAAACGCTGAGTGTCGCAAGGCTGCTGACCCTGAACTGTACGGGTAGTACAACGTATCGCTCCTCCCTTCTGGGAAGCTGGGCCACGCCAAGCGCCACGGTACCGGGGGTGTATGAAACGGGATTACCGGGAATTGGCGTGAAAGTTTCCGATTTTGTGCTGCCCGAACGTTCTGTACCAGTGACCAATGCCGCCCTTTCCCCTAATCAGACTCTGGGGTTAAGCGGCTCCGACATTCAGCTGCTGTTTTACCGTACCGGCACCATTGAACCGGGCAACTTCCCTACCGGTGTGGTAGCCCGTTTCACCCTGCCGGGACCGTCCGGCAGCGCCACGAATATCCTGTCGCTCCAGGTCACCGCCGGGGGCGCCAGAATTAAGAGTTGCTACGCGAAATCGCCCAGCATCACCGTACCGCTGGGCAGACATCAGCGTACGGAGTTTAACGGCCCGGGCAGCACCAGCGATATGGTGGCCTTCAACGTCGAATTGACCTGCCAGGGGGACAATATGCCGGTGAAAGTCTCTTTTAGCGCCAGCGGCGGTTCCGCTTCACCCGAGCCTGGCGTGATTCCGCTGGACGGCAGCGAAGGCTCGGCCAGCGGCGTGGCGGTCAAAGTCGTCAGAGCCAGCGGCGCGGCGCTGCAGTTTGATACCGAAGAGACTTATCACACCGGCGCTGAAACCAGTATTACGATTCCATTACGTGCCGGTTATGTACAAACCGCATCAAAGATAACGCCAGGAATCGCCAATACGGCAATGACTTTTACTATTACGCAAAATTAATTTGCGAATAGCTAACCGAATTCATTCATTATGAATGAATAACAAAATATTATTGTCTGAATATATCAGACGTCAGGCGATAATATTTAATATCCATGAATGACATTAGAAGGTAATAAAAATGAGAGAATTAACCACTATTGAAATTGATGAAGTTGCAGGCGCATACGGCAATGGTTTCTTTTCCGACATCGGCGAAGCAATTAAAAGTGCCGTAGTGGGCGGAGTCGCCGCAGGTTTTGCTGGCGCCATCATCGGCGGCAAACACGGCGGTGACGGCGGCGGCGTTCTGGGCTTCGGTGCTATCGGCCAGGGCGTAGGTATGGTCGCAGGTGGCCTGATTGGCCTGACTGGTGGCGTAGTCGCCGCTGCTGCCGTGGGCTGGGACACCACCTGGGAAGTTGTTGACGAAGTCGCTAAGGGCTTCGCCAACGGGACTCTCGTACCCTGATTGTCCGCTCATTTTAGCCGGGGGAAACCCCGGCTTAAAAAAACACTGAGGATATATGACAACGATATGAGCAATCAGGGAATCTTCCGTTTACAGGTTATTAATCGCCAGAAGGCTGAGTGGAAAGGAAGAGCGCTACTCACTAACGGACTTCCACCGTGGTTAATTACGTTACTGAGCGCTCTTTTTATGGCTCTGCTACTTTATTTTCTGTTTTTTTTCGACTACACACGGCGCATTGAGGTTAATGGCGAGGTCATTACCTTTCCACACGCAATAAACATCTACGCCCCCCAGCAGGGATATATCAGTAAGGTCTTTGTTAAACAGGGAGACAGCGTAAAAGCCGGCGATCCCATTTATAGCATTAACGTCTCCAGGCAAACCACCTCAGGCAATGTGAGTGCAGAAACTTTAGCTGTACTCAAAAAGCAGATTGCCAACATCGATAAAATTATCGAAAAGCTAAACAGCAATAAAAAGGAGACCCTCAGTAACTTGCAGGATCAGCTAACTCATTATGAGCAGAATCATACAAAAACCGCTCGCCTTATCGCCAGCGTCAAAGATGGCGTAGCAAAAATGCGTGAAGGCATGACCAGCTATGAGGGATATCGCAAGCGGGGGTTGATTACCACCGATCAATTAAACAATCAGCGTTTTATGTTTTATCAGCAACAGAGTAACCTGCAATCACTCAACAGCCAGGCTATTCAGGAAACGCTACAGATTTCTCAGTTACGCAGCCAGATACTGACCCGGGCAGCTGAGTTCGACAATAATATTACCCAGAATATCTATCAGCGTAACGAGTTACAGCGTAAGTTAATTGAATCTGATGCCGGCGCGACCATTATCATCTTCTCCCAGGGGGCCGGGCGGGTGGAATCACTCAGCGTCACGCCCGGGCAGATGGTCAATAGCGGTAGTTCCCTGGCGCAGATCCAGCCACAGGAAAAAACGCGCTACTATATGGTGCTGTGGCTGCCAGACAGCAGCCTGCCCTATGTCAAAATAAAAGATACCGTCAACATCCGTTATTCCGCCTTTCCGTCAGAAAAATTCGGTCAGTTTCCCGGCGTGATTAAATCCATTGCCTATATTCCGGCCTCCCGGGAAGAAATGATGGGCTATGGCAGCGCGCCAAAAGAAAATGCGGGCAGCAGCGGCAATTACTACAAAGTGCTGGTCGACCTGAAAAACACCGACATCAGCGATAAAGGGCAGAAGATGCATTTATCGGGGGGTTTACAGGCCAGAACTATCGTTTTTCTGGATACGCGAAAATTATATCAATGGATGTTTATGCCGTTTTATGAAGTTAAGCATAGCGTAACGGGACGGGTTGCAAATGAATAAAGATATTCTGGATTACCTCAGAAAAAAAATTAATTTTGGCCTGACCCGAAAAGTCCCACAAATATTACAGATTGAATCCAGCGAATGCGGGCTTGCCTGCCTGGCCATGATCTGCGGCTATCACGGTCTGGACGTGGATATGCTGAATCTGCGTCATCACTTTTCGGTCTCTTCCCAGGGAACGACGCTTAAAGGATTAATTCGTACCGCTTCGGCTATCGGATTGAAAAGCCGCTCGCTGTCTCTCGATCTGGACGAAGTGAATAAGCTTAAGCTCCCCTGCGTTCTGCACTGGGATATGAACCACTTCGTTGTCCTTGTCGGACGTCGTCGCTCTGGCTGGGTTATCCACGATCCAGCGTTGGGCAAACGCGTGATTGGCGTTAAAGAGCTTTCTGAACACTTTACCGGCGTAGCCGTGGAGTTCTGGCCGGAAAGCCACTTTGAGAAAGGCAGCTTTAAGACCCGCGTCAGATTGCTGGATCTGATGCGCAACGTCGAAGGACTGAAAGGCGCATTAGTCAAAATTGCGGCCCTTTCCGTGGTGATAGAAGCCATTAATCTGCTGCTCCCGGTCGGTATGCAGTTGGTAACAGACCACGTCATCATGGCCCACGATCGCAGCCTGCTGATGGTTATTTGCTGCGGGCTGCTACTGTTTATGCTCTTTCGCACCTTTATGGGCATGATTCGCTCGTGGATAAGCCTGGTGATCGCAACGCTTATCGATGTTCAGTGGAAGAATTCCCTGTTCGACCACATGATCAAGCTACCGCTCGACTTCTTCGAAAAACGTCAGGTCGGTGATATCCAGTCTCGTTTCTCTTCCCTGGACGTGATACGCCGTACCTTCACCCAGGATGTCGTCGGCGGACTGATGGATGCCATCGTTTCTCTGGGCCTGATAGTGATGATGGTGCTGTACGGCGGATGGCTGACGTGGGTTGTTGGGGGGTTTACGGCATGTTATGCGCTGCTGCGACTGAGTACCTATAACGTTTACCGCCGCATTTCCGAAGAGCAGATCGTAAAAAGCGCCCGGGCCGGCTCCCATTTTATGGAGACGCTGTACGGCATAGGCACCATAAAAGCGCTGGGACTCAACGCCAACCGATCAGGCGGATGGTTAAATCTGAATATCGATGCAGCCAATACTGGCGTGCGCCAGACCCGCTTCGATATGTTTTTTTCCGGTATTAATATTTTTATCAACACTATCGATCAGGTCGCGATTCTCTGGATAGGCGCTCTGATGGTAATAGATAACTCCATGACGCTCGGGATGTTTATGGCGTTTAACGCCTACCGGGGGCAGTTTTCTCAGCGGGCAGGAAGTCTGGTCGACCTGATTATCAAACTGCGTATGTTATCGCTCCACAATGAAAGGATCTCCGATATTGTCTTTACCGAGCCGGAAAAAGAGAATACGCCGCATCGCCCGTTCGCTCCCGGCGTTCCCGTCAGACTGGAACTAAAAAACCTGACCTTTCAATACGATCCCTTAACGCCCCCCATCTTCAGCGAATTCAATCTGGCGGTGAAACCAGGTGAAAGCGTGGCCATAGTCGGTGCATCCGGAAAAGGAAAAAGCACCCTGATGAAAGTGATGTGCGGCCTGCTTTCCCCTAATGAAGGTGAAGTTCTGGTCGAAGGCATCAATATTAACAATATGGGGCTGAATAATTACCGGGAGGCTATCTCCTGCGTATTACAGGAAGATAAATTGTTCTCTGGCTCTATCGCCGACAATATTGCCGGATTCGACAGCAATATCGATATGAAGCTGGTGACCGCCTGCGCCCTTTACGCCAATATCCATAATGAAATCATGCAGATGTCTATGGGCTATGAAACCCTGGTAGGCGAGCTGGGAACCGGTCTTTCCGGCGGTCAGAAACAGCGTCTGCTGATTGCCAGAGCGCTCTATCGCCGCCCATCAGTGTTATTTATGGATGAAGCGACCAGCCATCTGGATCTGGATAATGAAGCCTTTATTAATAAATCTATTTCCGAGCTCAAAATTACCCGCATCATTATTGCGCATCGCCCTTCGACGATTGCATCTGCCGACAGGATCGTCCCGTTATGAGAAAGTCCTGTATCATGATCGCAAGAGATCCTTATCTACGCCGGGGACTCAGAGAGATTATCAGTCATAACGACGATATACACTGCCACAGCCTGAAAAAGCTGGCAGAGCTCCCCAATATGATGTTCAGAGAAACGCCAGAAATATTAATTCTTGATCGTATTCCTCTTACCCGACAGGAGATTTCTATTCTGGACAGATTTCGACGCCAGATTCCTGGTATTCGCCTGGTCGCCATCTGCGGTGCCAGCTACTTCATGTTTTCACGGGCGATCCGAATGGGGTTCCATGGCTACTTATCCATTACTGCCCCGCTTTCCGAAGCGATACACGCCATCTCCCTGGTAAAGCGGGGCAGCGGTTATCTGTCTCCGGATGTTCTGCAGCACTATCAACGCTACCCGACCGATAATCAGTATCTGAGCCGGCTGACCTCGCGTGAGATCGAGGTACTGCAGAATTTTATGCGCGGCATGGATAGCCGAGCCATAGCCCGGGAGCTGGGAATAAGCGACAAAACCATTAGCGTGATTAAGAATCATATTATATTAAAACTGCAGGCTTCCAGCCTGGCCGGTATACTGAATATCGCGTGGCGAAATCATCTGAATGCTTAAAATCACGGCGCTGCGCAGCCCTTTTCCGCCGCGCCTTTTCCACCCTCACCAGCAATATATTCATACATAAACAGGCAGGCCTTCAGTCTTACGACGGTATTCCCTGTGACAATGGCAGAATATGGTAGTTGGGTGGAATTTTACGTTCAGGTGACGTCCATCCCTCTTCGAACAGCAGCAGTCGGTGAACGAACCTGAGCGCTGCGGCGTAAAAATCGCCGCTAACGCGGTTCTCCGCGCTTTTCCTGACAGCCGGACGCCCTTAGCCTTCCTGTCGGGCTAAGGGACTCAGGGGGAACTTTAGGCCGGTACCGCTGCTTTCAGGCGCGTTGTTAAAAGCAGCGGCTTTCAGGGCTTCGCCTGTCATCTCGGGGGGCCGAATTATCGGGCTTCATTTCCTTAAATGACAAGCATTAACCCATACGGGCCGGTGCGATTTTACTTATTAAACAGCCCTTTCACATCGTGCGGTTCGCAGCGCAGATACTGATCCGGGGCATACACCTTCGCCCCCAGTTTCGCCGCCGCATGCCACGGCCAACGCGGGTCGTAAAGGATACCGCGCGCCAGGGCTATCATATCGGCTTCCTGCTCCACCAGCACCGCTTCGGCCTGCTCCGGCTCGGTAATCAACCCAACGGCAATAACCGGAATCGAAACCACCTTCTTGATTGCAGCGGAAAACGGCACCTGGTAGTTGGGGCCGACGCTGATTTTCTGTTCCGGCGCCAGACCGCCGCTGGAAACGTGTATATAGGCGCAGCCCTCTTTTTCCAGCGCCTGGCTCAGGATAATGGACTGCTCAAGATCCCAGCCGCCTTCCACCCAGTCGGTAGCCGAAATACGTACTCCAACCGGCTTATCCGCCGGGAATACCCGGCGCACTTCGCGGAATACCTCCAGCGTCAGCCGCATACGGTTTTCCAGCGAACCGCCATACTCATCGTCGCGCTGATTAGCAAGCGGCGACAGAAACTGATGTAGCAGATAGCCGTGGGCGGCGTGTACCTCAATCAGATCTAATCCCAGTCGATCGGCGCGAACGGCGCTATCGATAAAGGCCTGCTTGATCTCTTCGATCCTCGCTCTGGTGAGCGCCTGCGGCATGCCGTCACTGTTATGGAAAGGCAGCGCGGAAGGCGCTGAGGTTTGCCATCCGCCCTGCTCCGTCGTCAGAAAGCCACCGCCGCGCCAGGGCACGTCGGTCGAAGCCTTACGTCCGGCATGTCCCAACTGGATGCCGACCGGCATCGGAGAATACTGGCGAACGTCTTTCAGCACTGCACCCAGCGCCTGCTCGGTTTCATCATCCCAGATCCCCAGATCCTGCGGCGTAATGCGCCCGTCAGGCTCAACGGCGGCGGCTTCCAGAATCAGCAATCCGGCGCCAGACAGAGCCAGATTCCCCAGGTGAATCCGGTGCCACGCGGTAGCCCGACCGCGTTCGGCCGAATACTGGCACATCGGGGCAATAGCGATGCGGTTTTCCAGGGTCAGGTTGCCGAGTTTGATAGAGGTAAACAGTTGGCTCATGCGGTATCTCCGGTATTAGTCGCAGCGTTAAGCGAGCAACTAAGTATATGCTCAAAATTCTATGCTGCTTCGCAGGCTATGCCGTTAAGCCAGGCAGATTGCTGGTAATCAACCTGACTTCCGCCAGCGTCGATCATAATGTCCGAGCCATAATTCACCGGTCACCGAAAAAAGCGCCATATATGCCGCATCTTCAGGTTCGCCTTCCCGCAGCGGAATCTTCTGCTATTTGCCGCGTTCCGCCTCTGGATACGGGAAAGAAATACCGGCCCGAAGAACGCCTGAAGATTGATGCGCGTATTGATAACGGCTGTGACATGCTGGCGCTGGCGTAAAAATGGCGAAATCCCCGACGACAGAGCGAATTCTACGTTATCGATGACGGAATCGCCCCTTACTTTCGAACAAGTTCGCAGGAATCTCTATGGCTGCGGCCAGACGCCATACCGTTGTAGTTCCCATGACCGCCGCTGTGAATTTGCGTCGACTGCCGTAGCGCTGTCATCCGCCAGATTACGTTTAATCTCTTCGTACCCCGGCTCGCCCCGACAAGCAAATCCACTCATATCCATGTTCGCCAGTTCAGCCGAACCAACCAGATTCAGGGGGCGTCCGACCCCCTATGTAGAAAACAGGGACTCCCGCTCACAAGTCGCATCGTAAGGGTAATCCAACAGCCCGTTTTTAAAGATAAACAGGCAGGCCTCGTTAAAGTTAGACAGTCCGAGCCGCTCGTACAGTTCAATCCGCTTACGGTACAGGCTTTTAACCGACAGCTCTAAAGCGACTGCCACCTCTTCCATGGTTCTTCCTTCCCTGAGTAAGAGCAGCATCATGCGCTCCTGTTCACTCAAGCGAATTTCGTTAAACCACTCTTTGGTCAGACGATTACCTTTAACGTCCAGAAACAGACCGAACATTGCCGCCATATCGGTACGCGCCAGCGCCATGTCCAGACACCATTTAAGGCTCAACTGATGCGTTTCGCGATTACGCATTTCCAGTATGATACAGCTAATACGCTTGCCGGCATTGGCGGCGTCAAACATCAGATATTCTGACAGACACAGAGGCGACCGGCTGTCGACCAGAACAGAATACTCATCGCTGCTGCTATCAAAGATTCCCCTGTCAATGGAGTGCAGTAAGACAATATCAGGGAAAAAACTTTTGATTCCCTGAAAGAGAAAATGATCCTGAGTAACCAAAAACATTGAACCTGCCACAAACCATCCCATTAACACAAAAATAACAAATTCCTTTCTTAAAGAGGCTGCGCAATCATCGCTTTCCTCTCACCAAATTTGGTTTTCTCTCAGTGACGACATAACTAACCTTTAGGTTAGTTAGTTATCCATCAATAGCTTCTTTGCTCCCCTGTGGAATTTGACTATAATTTATAACCACTATCCACATTAACTGAGTGCCAATTATATAAATAAAATAACAGTACAAAAAAGAACCTTTTTCTGGCATTCGGACTTTTTGTCACGAAACATCCCAAATAGTTATAAAAAAACAACAAAAAACCAAAAAAAATGACACCTGGCAGATAATTCTCACACGAACAAAAATAAATCAAAAACTTTAACTTTCAATCAGTTACGAAAACAATGAAATCACAAGTCCATTTCATCAATACACCTTCTACAGAGTTTTCTTAAAAGCAGCCATACGGCTATTCGGGATATTTATTCGTAAAGACATCAGGTGTACATTCCCTCCTGGTTATCTCTCCCCTTATCTGAAAGTCAGATTTTTAGTTACTTTATCATACGTTATGTGAGACGGAGCTACAGACAGAAAGAGAGCGGCACCAAAGAACTAATCCAATTTTAAATGGTGAGTTTACTACACCTCAACTCACTGACTGATGCTGTTTGATTTTATTCACAAACGGTGAATAGAACCGCGCTCTGGTGCAGATGGGATATATGGCAAATATTTATGGAACTATTAACTGGTATCAATAAGTTATTCTTTTTTCACGCTGCAAAATACCCATTCTCATTAATGCTGATATTTCTATTTCCGGGGTTAGTGCATAGTGCGGAATCAGTATATGAGAAACGAGTGTTACAGGCACGAAATGGAAATTACACACCGCTTCTGGACTATCTACAAAACGACGAGCGGCAACATGCTCTGAATGGCGAACAGGTAGCCGACTGGATTCAGGTCGCTTCATGGGCCGGACGAGATAATGAAGCCATCCACATCTGGTTGCGCTATCAGGGCAAAATGGCGCTTCCCGACCGTGCCGTCGCGGCAGCCGCCCAGTCTTATCGTAATCTCAAAAGCTGGGAACCTTCGCTGGCGCTGTGGGAACGCGCACGTCAACTGGCGCCGAAAAACGACGACTATCGCATGGGATGGATAAAAACTCTGGCCGACGCTCGCAGAGACCAACAGGCGCTGCATGAAGCCCGCAGTCTGGTGGCGGCTCAACCAAGCGCGCCGCATCTGCAAACGCTCTCTTATGTGTACCAGAGCCAGGGGAAAAGCTGGGATCAGTTACTGAATGATACCCGCGCGCTCTCTGCAGCTCCGGGAGATAAGGAGGTGCTCGATAGCCTGGTTAACGCCCTGACGCTGAACAGGGTAAGCGGCCCCGCGCTAAAGCTATCGGGCCAGACAACAGTCTCCGCACAACAGCGTCGCGCGCTGGAGGCCAATGCCGCTGCAGAGCTGGTGCGGCTTGCCGATACGCCATCGCGCAGCGAACAGGAACGCTTTGGCCTCGCCCGGAAGGCGCTGGATCGCTACGACGCGCTGTTCGCCCGCTGGCGCAATGAACCCAACGCCGCCGCCGATATCACCCGGGCTCGCATTGACCGCCTTGGGGCGCTGCACGCCCACGGTTACTACCACGACGTGATTAGCGAGTATCAATCGCTCCGTGCGCAAAATACGGCGATTCCTGACTGGGCGCTGCGCTGGGTGGTGTCTGCTTATCTGGCAGAAAAGAAGGTGGAAAGCGCGCTGGCTATCGTCCGCCAGCATCCGGAACTTCCCCCGGCAACGGAAGAGGAAGAGCAGAACGAGATGTTCTACGCCCTGATGGATAGCGGCCAGTATTCATCGGCCCGTCAGTACATCAGACAGATAACCCGTAACGTCCCTTACGCACGCTATGACCTCGGTTCCCCAACGCCGCAACCGAACGATCTCTGGCTCACCGGGCAGTCGCTCTGGTTCCAGTATCTGTTAATGACCAACGCGCTGCCGGAAGCGGAGAAGCTGTCCCGCCACATGGCGACAACGGCCCCCGGAAATCAGGGGCTGCGCATCGATTATGCGTCCCTGCTTCAGGCCCGGGGTCTGCCGCGCGCCGCCGAACGCGAGCTGAAAGCAGCCGAGTCGCTGGAACCGTCCAACATTGAACTGGAGCGCCAGCAGGCATATGTCGCCATGGATCTACAGGAGTGGCGGCAGATGGATCTGCTGACCGATGATGTCATCACCCGCACGCCGCTCGATCTCGCCTCCCGGCAGCTGGCCAGAGCACGCGAGGTTCACCATATGTCGGAACTGCGGATCGCCGGCACTCAGGGGATCCATTCCGATAGTCCGGTAAGCGGCAGCCACGATCGGGAATGGGAGGCCGCCATTTATGGCCCACCGTTAGCTGACGACTGGCGCCTTTTCGGCGGTACCCGCTTTAGCACGGGCCGGTTTGAAGAGGGGAAAGGCGACAGCCGGAATGTTTTCGGCGGGCTGGAGTGGCGTCCCCGGGATAACTGGGCCGAGCTGGAGCTGTCCAGCAACAATTTTCACGGTGCTAACAAACCGGGCGCGCGCCTTTCCGCCTGGCATGACTTCAGCGATCGCTGGCGCCTGGGCGGCAGCCTGGAACGGATGTCGGCCAGCACGCCGCTACGGGCATTACGTAATGGCGTCAGCGCCAATCGCGCGGAAGCCTGGACGCGCTGGTATTACAACGAACGGCGCGAATACCGGTTTGGCTTTGCCGCCAGCGACTTTTCCGATCATAACCGCCGTCAGGAATATAGCCTGGAGGGTAAAGAGCGGCTCTGGCAGGCGCCAACCGTGACTCTTGACCTGATACCCGGTCTTTCCGCCAGCGCCAACAGCCACGACGATGCGGCTTACTACAACCCAAAGCGAGATTTTTCCGCCACGGCGACATTTGCCGCCGATCACGTGATGTATCAGCGCTACGACACCGTCTGGAGCCAGCAGTTTACGGCTGGTGGTGGGGCTGGATGGCAGAGAAATTACGATACCGGAGCCATTGCCATCCTGGGTTATGGACAGCGGTTCCAGTGGAATAACGTGGTCGATACCGGAGTGATGTTGAACTGGGATAAACGCCCTTATGACGGCAAGCGCGAAAGTAATCTCTCCGTTGCCTTTGATGCGAATTTACGATTTTAAGGATCAACATGCTGAATAAGAGTCTACGCATCAGCCTGATGGTTGTCGGCTGGCTGGCTATCGTATTCGGGGTTCGCGCCGGAGAGATTCCTTTCCTGCCGCCTCATGAACGCCCGCAACTGGAAGCCAATAAGCCCTGGCCGAAAGACAGCTTTCTGGTTCTGGCATACCACGACGTGGAAGACGACGCGGCCGACCAGCGCTATCTGTCGGTACGCACCAGCGCGCTAAACGATCAGATAAGCTGGCTGCTCAATAACGGCTACCGCGCAGTCAGCGTTCAGGACATTCTGGATGCCCACGACGGCATAAAATCACTGCCGTCCAAAGCATTTTTACTGAGTTTCGACGACGGCTACAGCAGCTTTTACCGACGGGTCTGGCCACTGCTTAAGGCATATAACGTTCCCGCGCTCTGGGCGCCAGTGGGAAGCTGGGTGGATACGCCAGCCAACCGCCAGGTTAATTTCGGCGGCCTGATGACGCAGCGGGATAAATTCGCCAACTGGCAGCAGGTGAGTGAATTAAGCCGCTCGCCGCTGGTGGAGATCGGTGCCCATACCTGGGCATCGCACTACGGCATTGTGGCGAATCCCCAGGGTAGCCACGAACCGGCGGTCGCCAACCGTTTCTACGATAAGGCGTCCGGCCATTATGAAAGCGATCTACAATTCATTCGCCGTATAGACGATGACGTACGCAAGATAACCGACAAGATCCATCAGGTATCCGGGAAATCGCCACGTGCCTGGGTATGGCCGTATGGCGCCGCGAATGGCACAACGCTCGCCATCGCCAAAAAGCGCGGCTATCGTCTGGCCTTTACGCTGAATGACGGCCTGGCTAACGTGCGGGATCTGGATAATATTCCCCGTTTGTTAATTTCCGGGAATCCGTCGATAAAGGCGTTCGCCGATGCCGTGACTCAGATACAGGAGCATCCGCCGGTACGGGTCATGCACGTGGATCTGGACTATGTCTATGACCCGGATCCCATTCAGCAGACGAAGAATATCGATGCGCTGATTCAGCGCGTCTACGACATGAAAATAAGCCATGTCTTTTTACAGGCGTTCTCCGATCCGTCGGGCGACGGCAACATTAAATCGCTCTACTTTCCCAACCGCTGGCTGCCGGTACGTGCCGATCTGTTCAATTTCGTCTCCTGGCAGTTGCAGACCCGGGCCGGAGTCAAAGTGTACGCCTGGCTGCCGGTACTCTCTTTCGATTTAAACCCAACACTGCCGCGAGTCCAGGAATGGGATCCGCAGTCTGGCGGCGTCCGACGCGCCACCACGCCTTATTTGCGCCTTTCTCCCTGGAATCAGCAGGCGCGCAGGCGGATTGCGGATATCTATGAAGACCTGGCGCGCCATGCCACCTTCGACGGCATCCTGTTTCACGATGATGCGGTGCTTTCTGACTTCGAAGATGCAGGGCCAGACGCGATGGCGGCCTGGCGCGCCGCCGGCTTTCAGGATGATATCGCCGCAATTCGCAACAATCCGGCGGAACTTCAGCGCTGGACGCGTTTTAAAAGCCGGGCGCTGGTGGAATTCACCCGCACTCTGAGCCAGGACGTCCGGGAAATTCGCGGACCTCAGGTGAAGACCGCGCGCAATATATTCGCACTGCCCATCCTGGAGCCCCACAGCGAAACCTGGTTCGCGCAGAATCTTGATGATTTCCTGGCGACCTATGACTGGACAGTGCCAATGGCAATGCCGCTGATGGAAAACGTGCCACAAAGCGAAAGCGATGCCTGGCTGACCAGGCTTATCCAGGCGGTGGCAACTCGCCCGGATGCGCTGAATAAAACCATCTTTGAGCTCCAGGCCAGGGACTGGAACCAGAAGCAACAAGCCGGTATTGCCGACCAGCAACTGGCCCAATGGATGCGCTTGCTTCAGCTTAACGGCGTCAAAAATTACGGATACTACCCGGACGACTTCATCAATAACCAACCTGATATTTCGCACATCAGGCCTGAATTCTCTTCGTACTGGTACCCTGACCATGACTGATCGCATTATCGCATTCTCTATTCTGTGCCTGGTGTTCGGACTGCCGTTAGGCTTCGCCGCGATTTTCACCGGGGAACTGATTCTGGATTTCGTCTTTTTCTGGCCGCTGTTTATGTCGGTGCTGTGGATAACCGGAGGGCTCTATTTCTGGTTCCAGCTGGAACGTCACTGGCCCTGGAGCAAAGAGATGCCTGCGCCTCAGCTTGAGGGAAATCCGCTGATCTCCATTCTGATCCCCTGCTTTAACGAAGAGAAAAATGCCCGGGAAACGATTGAAGCGGCGCTGGGCCAGCGTTATGAAAACATTGAAGTTATCGCAATCAACGATGGATCTTCCGATAACACCGCTCAGGTGCTGCATCAGTTGGCACAGGAGTATCCGAAGCTACGGGTGATACAACTGGCGGAAAACCAGGGAAAGGCGGTGGCGCTGAAAGCCGGAACCGCCGCAGCACGCGGCGATCTGCTGGTCTGTATCGACGGCGACGCCCTGCTGGATCGCGATACGGCTGCGTACCTGGTCGCGCCGCTTATCCACTACCCCCACGTGGGCGCCGTTACCGGCAATCCGCGCATCCGCACGCGCTCCACGCTGATCGGCCGTATTCAGGTGGGAGAGTTTTCCTCAATTATCGGACTGATTAAACGCACCCAGCGTATCTATGGCAGGGTATTTACCGTTTCCGGCGTGGTTGCCGCTTTTCGCCGCCAGGCGCTGGCGGACGTCGGTTACTGGAGCCCGGACATGATAACCGAGGATATCGATATCAGCTGGAAGCTGCAGTTACGGCACTGGACTATCTTTTTCGAACCCCGGGCGCTGTGCTGGATCCTGATGCCAGAGACGCTAAAAGGGCTGTGGAAGCAGCGCCTGCGCTGGGCCCAGGGCGGAGCGGAAGTCTTTCTGGTCAATCTGCGCCGCCTGTTCCGATGGGAGCACCATCGCATGTGGCCACTATTCGTGGAGTATGCCCTTTCCACCACCTGGGCGTTTTCCTATGCAGTCACCATTTTACTGTTTATCGCCAGTCACCTGGTGCCGCTCCCTCCTAACCTGGCCGTACAGAGTCTGTTCCCGCCGGAATTTACCGGGCTGCTGCTGGGCGTAATGTGCCTGCTGCAATTTCTGGTGAGCCTGTTTATTGAACGGCGCTATGAAAAAAAAGTGGCCGGTTCACTGTTCTGGGTGATCTGGTTTCCGATGGTCTACTGGATGATCAGTCTGTTTACCACACTGGTCTCCTTCCCCAAAGTGATGCTTAAACGTAAACGTTCCCGGGCCCGCTGGGTAAGCCCGGATCGAGGAAAAGGAAGAATATAATGAACGAGAACGCCTTAATACTGACCGAGCACCGCCTATTGCCGCGAGTTTTCGACAGCATATTAACCCTTATCGCCTGGGCCGGGTTTCTGTTTTTCCTGTACGATAATCTGTTGACGCAAATTACCGAACAGCGCAACCATCGCTGGGAAATCATTATCGCCTCGTTTAATACGGTGCTGGTCTATTTACTGATTGCGGTCATCAACGGCTGGCTGCTTATCCTATGGTATCAATACAATCTGCGGCGCTTTGATGCCAGGCGCCACGGCGCCCTGGATTCATTAGGCCATGACGAGCTGGCGGAAAGCTTTCATGTCGCGCCGCAAATCATCTCGGAAATGAGCCAGTACAACCAGCTCACCCTCTATCACGATAGGATCGGCAGAATCATCGACCTGAAAGCCAGCCGCTCAGAGGACGAAGACGCGTAAATCACCTTTCCTGTCGGCACACATCCCTCAGATAATCAATAAGCGCCCGCACCGCGGGCGCGGTGTGGCGCTGACGCGGATAATAAAGATGCCAGCCCAGAAACGGCGGGCAGTACGCTCGTAACAAAGGGATAAGTTCACCGCTTTCCAGCCAGGGTTTGAGTTTATCTTCGCTCCAGAAAGTGATTCCGATCCCCTGAACTGCCGCCACCGCCGCGACTTCCCGTCGGGTGGTGATAAGCGGCCCCTCCACGGCCAGCGACATCCAGTGTCCGTTCTGAAAGAACTCCCAGCGATACAGACTGTTATTTCCAGGATTGCGCCAGTTAATGCACTTATGACGCTGCAAATCGCCCGGCGTTTCAGGCGTGCCATAACGCGCCAGATAGGCCGGCGAAGCGGCCGCCACCATCCGCAATTCAGGCCCCAGGGAACAGGCCACCATATCTTTCTGTACGAACTCTCCCAGGGTAATGCCCAGGTCAAAACCTTCGGCAATCAAATCAACAAAAGCCGACTCGGCGACAATATCCAGCACGATATCGGGATAGCGTTCATGGAAGCCCCCCAGAACTGGCGCCAGTACATCGTCCGCAGCGATGCTGGATGCGTGCAACCGCACCCGTCCGGAGAGTTTTCCCGCCTGGCTGCGAGCTTCATGAAAAGCGGCATCCAGCTCATCCAGCGCCGGGCGCAACCGCGCGTACAGGCGCTGCCCGGCCTCGCTAAGCGACACTCTGCGGGTGGTGCGATGAAACAGCCGGGTGCCCATTTTATCTTCCAGTCGCCGAATTACCTGACTGAGCGCCGACGGGGTGATATTCAGGGTTCTGGCGGCGGCCACAAAACTTCCCTGTTCGGCGATGGCCTGAAAAGCCCGTAGCTGCTTATAGTCGCTGTCTTTCATCAATTATATATCCACAGCTAATCAATTCATGAAGAATGCGTGGCATTAAACATCAATGTCAACGCCTGCAGAATAGGGGCCTCACCCCATACCGGAGAGGAAACAATGTTGAAACCACGAGCTTTAGGCAGCCAGGGGCTGACCGTTTCTGAGATTGGCCTGGGATGCATGGGCATGAGCCATGCCTACGGCGCGGCCGACGAACAGGAATCTCTGGCGACCCTGGATCGCGCCCTGGCGCTGGGGCTGAACTTTTTCGATACCGCGGAATTCTACGGCCCTTATCTGAATGAAGAATTGCTCGGCCGCTGGCTAAAACGAAGCCGACAGCGCCAGCAGACCGTTATCGCCACCAAGTTTGGCTTTGATATCAGCAAGACGCGGGCCAGCGGCCTGGACAGCCGACCGCGGCATATTCGCGAGGTGGTCGAAGCCTCACTGAAGCGTCTGCAAACCGACTATATCGATCTGCTGTATCAGCATCGGGTCGATCCGGATGTTCCTGTCGAAGAGGTCGCGGGCGCCGTTGGCGATCTGATTGCCGAAGGCAAGGTGCGCTATTTCGGTCTGTCGGAAGCGGGAGTGGACACCCTGCGCCGAGCCCATCGCGTACACCCCGTTAGCGCGTTGCAGAGCGAATATTCGCTGTGGGAACGCAATATCGAAGCGGAGATATTACCGACGTTACGCGAGTTGGGCATCGGTCTGGTACCCTTCAGCCCCCTGGGGCGAGGCTTTCTGACCGGTCAGGCCAAACCGGCTCAGGACTACCCGAAAGAGGATTTCCGCTCCTGGGGCGATCCGCGCCTGCAGGGCGAAAACTACCGGCTTAATCTGGCCATCGTCGATGCGGTCAAAGCGCTGGCCGACAAACATAACGCCACGCCCGCTCAGGTGGCTCTGGGTTGGCTGCTGCATCAGGGCCAGGATATCGTGCCGATCCCCGGCAGCAGGCGACGCAGCCATCTGGAGGATAACCTGGGCGCTGCCGCTCTCAATTTATCGGCGCAGGAGTATGCCGGATTAAGCGCCATGACGCAGCGGCATCAGACCCGTGGGGCGCGCTATACCGAAAATTTTGCGCGCTTTGTCGACCGTTAATGGCCGCTGCGCCCCTGACGGGGCGCAATTTTCATCCCGATTTGTTACTATCGGCTGCGGCTTGCGCCTCATCCGGGACGACCCGGGTGGCTTTCATCTTTGTCAGGACGACCTGACGCTAATGGAGAAGTCTGTTATGGCGTGGATTTTCCTTGTCGCCGCCGGTATCCTGGAGATCGTCTGGTCGTATACCATAAAGCTGTCCCACGGCTTTACCCGCCCCAGCTATGCTGTGATTACGATTGTTGCCATGATTGCCAGCTTTGGTCTGCTTTCATTCGCCATGCGCTCCCTGCCTCTGGGCACCGCCTATACCATCTGGACCGGTATCGGCGCGGTGGGGGCATTTACGGTTGGGCTGTTTATCCTTGGCGAACCGGCTTCATTAACCCGCATTATCGCCGCAGTATTGATCGTTTCAGGTCTGGTATTAATGAAGATAGCTTCCTGAATAAATAAAAACGCCATCCCAACGGATGGCGTTTTTATATCAGAGCCCGGAATTACCGGTATATCTTCGCGTTAAAGCTGCCGCTGTTATCGCCATAGCCCTTAGCGCTATCGACCACAAACAGATTCAGCTCGCCATCTTCCGGGACTTCCCAGTCAACGATGCCGCTACCGATATCGTAACTTTTTCCGGAAGCGCCCAAACGAGCTTTTACCACCACTTCATCGCGCGTCACCAGACCATCGCGTACCCGCCCATAGGGCGTGGCTAACGCAAACTCTTCTTTGCCGTATTTAATCCAGCCGGAGACCTGAATGGTCACTTTATCTCCGGCTTTTAGCTGTAGCCCGGTGCTGGCACCTTCCGCTCTGCTGGCCGGGATCTCCCCTGTCCACGCCTGACTTACGCCGGCTTTTCCGCCGGCAGCCGACTTGTAGATATCGACGTGAAATTCGCCGCTGTTATCAGCGTAGTTGGAATCAGTGATGAGCAGCGTCAGTTCGCCATCATCCGGCGCGGACCACTCGTAAACGCCATTGCCTATCGGATACTGGGTCGAAGCGCTGCCTATCCGGGCCTGAAGGGGAACAGCAGTGTCTCTTTAATACCGCCGATGGAGGTGCCGCCAGGAGTAACCTCCACTCCGTGGTGGCTGGACAGCGAAGCCGCGTAGAATGAAATGGAAGGGAATTACCGAAAAACGCAGCAGTCCGGGAATCGGCGGATCAAGGTTAATATTCCTCAACGCCCGATGGCGCTACGCATGACATCGGAGGCAATACACCCCCTTCGCGCCACCTGTGCTTTTCGCTGCCACCATCCAGCTTGTACCGAAAGGGAGCCACTGGCGCGCCGGGCGGGGACACTGCTGATTCAGTTTTCCACGCCCAGGCAGAGAATCGACGCCATTGGCATTTATCACGGTTTCGAAATCAGGCTCCTCACCAGCACCAGCACCAGCACCAGCACCAGCACCAGCACCAGCACCAGCACCATTCTGAATCAAAAACGACCACTCGCCGGGTCGACCAGAGGCCGATGATTCGACTCCGCTCCGATAGCGCCAGGCAAAAATAATCATAGCATCATGGAATCCTGTCATCATCCGCTACGTCCCCTGAATGCTATAATCATGAAATCATATAGCTAAATAATTATACAATCACTAAATCACAACAACACCTTATAAGAATTTGATATTATTTACTTTTACTGCACAAGGATGCATAAACGTATTGGATTTTATAATCACATGATTATAAAATTATTTAATACTGTCATGCAAAGATACAAACATCAGACTGTTATCCATAGCGGTAATCATGTGATGATGAGAATCTGATAATCATAAGATGATTGCATTAGATAAGGATAAGCCATGGCTAAGATTATCGCTTTTCTGAACGGAAAAGGCGGCGTGGGGAAAACCACCGCAGCGGTGAATGTGGCAACCGCCATCGCGCGTAAAGGTTATTCAGTCGCTGTTGTCGATACCGATCCCCAACAGAGCATCAGCAACTGGTATGAAGAGGACAAATGTCGCTTTGACCTGACCGAAGCGGCAAGTGAAAAAGAGGTCTACCAGGTCCGTAAGGCCTTAAAATCCTATGATTATGTCATTATCGACGGCGCGGCTGCGATTTCGGCTATTTCGGCTGCGGCAGTGATGGTTTCCGATCTGGTGCTGATTCCGGTTACCCCTTCCCCGCTGGATTTCGCAGCCTGTAGCGCGATTCTCGCCGTACTGGAAGCACGCCAGGATCTGCAACCGGTGGTCGCGCGCTTCTTTATTACCCGCAAAGTGCAGAAAGCGCGCATGCTGTCGGTGCTTAAAGCATCCATCGCCGATACCGGCGTGCCAGCGTTGCGAACCGGCATGGCCCAGCGCCAGAGCTATGTTCGGGTGATGCTGGACGGCAGCACCGTGTTCGATACCGATGACGGCGCCGCAAAAGGAGAGATTGAAGTGCTGACCAACGAGATACTGGAGCTACTGGTATGAAAATGAAACTCGGCCAAAACCGTAATACCGTTCAGGCAGTCAATTCGTTACGCAACGCCACCGGATTGACCAAAAAACTACAAATGAACATTCCGGAAGAGCTGCACAAGTCCTTTAAGATGGCCTGCCTGAAGGCAGATATGGATATGACAGAAGTCACAATAAATCTTATAAAACAATGGCTTAATCAACAAGGTGAAGGCTAGATCACCTAGAAATCAAATAATCCTGTAATCATAAAAGCATAAGATTACAGGATTATAAAATCATATATTTTCCCAAACGCCTCTGCTTACTGGCTACACTTAGCACAGCACAGCACAGCACAGCACAGCACAGCACAGCACAGCACAGCACAGCACAGCACAGCACAGGGTGTCACTAAAATCAGAAATCTAGGTGCTTTTCTCGGAAATTTTAAGACAATTGTCCAGCGTAACGGGAATTCGTTTTAGCCCCAGTTTACGCAATATATTAGACTTATGCGCGCTTATTGTTTTTTCACTGCGCGATAGCTTATCGGAAATCATTTTATTTGTTGCACCACCCAAATACATCTGGAATATTTCTTTTTCACGTCGGGTTAATCCCGAAGTAGAAAAGAAAGACTCATAAAACTGATTATCTGACACACTCCATAAAGCGCTAATATTCCATGAATAGCAATATCCTCCGTTCAGCACCATACGAATCGCGGCAATAAAGAATTCAACATCGCTGTCCCGGTTAAGCATGCCGCGCAGACTTGGAATATTCTTCTGTAATAGTGGCCAGACATCTTTAGTTTTGGTTAATGCAATGACAGGAATCCCCTCCAGCAGGGACAGGCAGGCACATATCGCCTCCAGCGAATTATCAGTGCTCAGGCAGTCAAGAATAACGATACTATAATTTTTTATATTTAAAGATCCGTTGAGTTCTCCGGAAAATTTGGCATGAATAGTAGAGTTAGATAATTTTTGTTCCAGCACATACTGAATCCCTGCGCCCGTTAAACTGTTATCTCTTATATACAGAATGTCCATATCCCTCTGCCTTTTATTCCAGCAATACGCCTCGACTGCCGATTCCATTTAAAGTTCTGAATAACTCACGTCATATGATTTAGGAAATCACCCTGCACCGTTGCTAAACAGGGAGATTTAAACGCGGATGGGTGAGTAAGTAATCATGTATCTTATCTTACCGTCAATAGGCAAGAAACCTAAAAAAATAAGTAAATCTAAGGATATATCTCATATACGCAATAAACACACCTAAAAAAAATAAAAAAATAACCTTCTATAACAACAAGATATCCCATAAAGAATGGATAATCACTAGTTTATCGTCACATGCGTGTTTCTACAGAGAATATGGCCGCCAGACGTAAAAGAAGCTCAAATACGTTACGTGAAGCGATTTTCTGTCAACATCAGAATCAGAAGATACACCAGTATACCGCACTCACCGCACAGGAAGAAAACCCCCCTGGCTCTGCTACACTATCCTGTCATTGCCACTCACTTCACTTACCAAAAAGGTGGAATAAGATGTCGCAACACGAATATCAACCTCCCAGGGTATGGACCTGGGAACAACCTGAGGATGGAGGCACCTGGTCCTCTATTAACCGCCCAGTTTCCGGCGCGACTCACGAGGTGACGCTACCGCGAGGCAAACATCCCCTGCAGCTCTATTCGCTGGGTACCCCTAACGGCCAGAAAGTGACAATCATGCTGGAAGAGCTGCTGGCGAAAGGGGTAAAGGAGGCGGAATATGACGCACACCTGATTCGAATTGGCGAAGGCGATCAATTTTCCAGCGGGTTTGTTGAGGTTAATCCCAACTCAAAAATCCCGGCCATGCTGGACTGCTCCACCACACCACCGACTCGCCTGTTCGAATCCGCTTCCATTCTGTTCTATCTGGCGGAAAAATTCGGCCACTTCCTGCCGACAACTCAGCCCGCCCGCGCCGAAACCATGAACTGGCTGTTCTGGCTACAGGGATCGGCCCCCTTCGTAGGCGGCGGTTTCGGCCACTTCTATGCCTATGCGCCGGTGAAAATCGAATACGCCATTAACCGCTATGCCATGGAAACCAAACGCCTGCTCGACGTGCTGGACAAGCAACTTGCCAGGCACCAGTGGGTGGCTGGCGATGAATACAGCATTGCCGATATGGCTGTCTGGCCCTGGTTCGGCGGACTGGTACTGAATCGCTCTTACGACGCCGCCGAATTTCTGGATGCCAGCAGCTATAAGAATGTCGTGCGCTGGGCAAAGACAATAGACGCCCGACCAGCAGTAAAGCGTGGACGGATCGTAAACCGAACTGCGGGGCCGCTTAATGAACAGCTGCATGAACGCCACGACGCTTCGGATTTCGATACGCTGACGGAAGATAAACGTCAGGGATAAACCCTGAATGGAATGCGCCGGGCGATCCCGCCCGGCGCAAGAGCCCTTATCGGGCGGAAAGCGGCTTCATGCCGATACGACGCTTGCGGTTACGCTTCACCAGTGCCACCGCTTCCGAATGGCTTTCCACTGCCGGCGGCGATCCCGCCAGCGGTTGGCGCGAGCTCTCCTTACTCAGCCAGGCGGCAATACCTCCGACCGCGGCAGCGAACATCAAATAGAACGCCGGCGCCAGCGGATGCCCGGTACTTTCCACCAGCCATGCGCTAAACAGCGGCGCCGTACCGCCAAACAGCGAGGTGGAGAGGTTATAGGCAATCGCCATACCACCATAGCGCACTGAAGTAGCGAACAGCGCCGGAAGCGTGGAAGCCACTGTGCTCAGGAAACAGCTCAGTAACAGGCCCAGTACCAGCATCCCCACAAACGCCAGCCCCAGATTACCGCTCCCCAATAGCCAGAAGCAGGGCAGCGACAGGAACAGGAACCCCAGACAGCCGGTCATCCACAGTGGGCGGCGCCCGATCCTGTCCGACAGCATGCCAACAAAAGGGATCACCGCCATCATGCACAGCATGGCGACCATCACCACCGCCAGACCCTGAAGTTCGCTAAACCCCATCACCACATTCAGATAGCCCGGCATCCAGGTCAGTAACATGTAGTCCGAAACGTTAAGGATAAACACCAGCCCGATGCAGATCAGAAACGGGCGCAGGCTGTTCGTCAGCAGATCCCGCCACTGCTGTACCATGCCGGGCGGCTTCTCTTTCGGCGCCTGCTTTTCCAGGTACTGACGAAAGGCCGGGGTCTCCTCCAGCCGCAGACGTAGCCATACCCCTAAAAGCCCCAACGGACCGGCGATCAGGAAGGGAATGCGCCAGCCCCACTCGCGCATTCCCTCATTGCCCAACAGATGCGTCAGACTGGTTACCAGCATCGCCGATATCACCAGTCCGAACAGCGTGCCAATCTCCAGCCAGCTCCCCATAAAGCCGCGCTTTTTATCCGGCGCATATTCGGCAATAAAGGTCGCGGCACCGCCATATTCACCGCCGGTGGAAAATCCCTGAACCAGGCGCGCCAGCAGCAGCAGCGCCGGTGCCCATAGTCCGATAGCGGCATAGCTGGGGATAAGCCCTATAGAAAACGTACCCAGCGCCATCAGAATCATGGTTAAAGCCAGGACTTTCTTACGGCCAATGCGATCTCCCAGGGGGCCAAAGAAAAGTCCGCCCAGCGGGCGAACCAGGAAGGCCACCGCAAAAGCGGCATAGGTCGACAGCAACTGCGCTACCGGGCTGGCATCCGGGAAAAAGACCGAACCCAGAATCACGGCCAGGTAGCCGTAGATACCAAAATCAAACCACTCCATGGCATTTCCCAGCGAAGCCGCACCAATGGCGCGCTTCATCAGCGGTTTGTCCACTATCGTGACATCGCTGACCTGCTGCGGCAGTTCCTGATCTACAGATGATGAGTTTGTCTGCATCGCAATTTTCTCCTGCCAGGTCACGGCCGACGACCGGTGTCGCCACCCGAGCGGAAAAACCTCTGTCATCAACAAACCCGTTTCCGGCCTGACTCCCGGACGCCATCAGTTCCCCTCAGCCCGCCAGGCTAAACCCCGGCTGGCGTCTGATCAAGGGAGCGGTAGCGGCGTCGGGTGTCTGGTGCCGGAACCGTTACCGGAATAACCGGAACGGCGCGTGCTGAACCCCGTAGTCAAAATATCCGGTATGCATATGCGGCAGGACCTTTTGAATACTGATTCCGCAACGGGCGGATTTTCCGCATGGTTTATCGTTAAGTCGACCGCTCCCCCGCCAAAATGGCCGAACGGCAGTCGCGGACTGTCGTTCAATCATGATGTCAGGTTGGGGATAGCAAAATTGCGCCTCTATAGCAAACCTGGCCGGTATTTCTGCCCGTCGCACGGCACTTTGTCATAATTGGGATTATTCGCAGATGAGAGCGAGCGCCGCGCAAAAGCCTGCGACGCTAGCAAAAGTGTGGGTATCAGAGCGCAATATCGGCCACGGTTTCCGGCTGAGCGGCAGGGATACCGCGATCCGGCTCCGGCGCTGCATCAGGACGGAAATCAGGAACCGGGTTATCCAGTTGCAGCACTTCGCTGGTATAACTCAGTATCTGCTCGGTGGCCTCGACGTTACCGTTAAGCTTTGTGCCCCAGGAAGGGATGATTTGCTGTAGCTTCATGCGCCAGTCGGCGCTGGCCATCTGCTCGCTGAAGGCCCGTTCCAGCAGATTAAGCATGATAGGCGCGGCGGTCGATGCCCCCGGAGACGCCCCCAGCAACGCGGCGATAGTGCCTTCGCGATCGCAGACGATCTCGGTACCCAGACGCAGCACGCCGCCTTTTTTGGGATCGCGCTTGATTATCTGCACCCGCTGCCCGGCTTTCCACAACCGCCATTCATCCGGGTTCGCATCCGGATAGTACTGGCGCAGTGCGTCAAAGCGATCTTCATCGCTCTGCATCACCTGGCTAATCAGGTACTTCACCAGACTGAAATTATCCAGCCCGACCCGCATCATCGGCATCAGGTTGGAGCCATTAATGGTACCGAACAGATCCCAGAGCGATCCGGTTTTCAGGAATTTGGTCGAGAAAGTGGCGAACGGCCCGAACAGCAGCACCCGTTTGCCATCCAGTACCCGGGTATCCAGATGCGGCACCGACATTGGAGGTGCTCCCACCGAAGCCTTACCGTACACCTTTGCCAGATGACGGTTAACCACCTCGGGATTATCAGTTATCAGGAATTCGCCCCCCACCGGGAACCCCGCGTACTCCTTCGCTTCCGGGATACCGGATTTTTGTAGCAGGGTCAGTGATGCCCCGCCCGCTCCCAGAAAGACGAACTTCGTTTTAACGACGCGATCCTGCCCGGTTTTGCTATCGGCCAGAGTGACGTTCCAGGTTCCATCGCTATTACGCTTCAGAGTGCGAACCTCGGTATTGAGATTCAGCCTGAAGTTGGGTTTCTTCTGCAGTGACGCCACCAGTTGGCGGGTGATTTCGCCAAAGTTCACGTCGGTACCCGTACCGATGCGGGTGGCGGCCACTTTTTGCCCGCCGTCGCGTCCTTCCATTATCAGCGGCACCCATGCTTTGATCTGCTCCGGATCTTCTGAATACGCCATACCGCGGAAAAGGGTGCTCTGCTGCAGGGCAGCAAAACGTTTACGCAGAAAGTTAACGTTCCGATCGCCCCAGACGAAACTCATATGCGGGACGCTGTTGATAAAACTCTGGGGGTTATGCAGAACGCCATTACGAACCTGCCATGCCAGGAACTGGCGGGTAATCTGGAAGGATTCGTTAATGTTAACGGCTTTGGAAATCTCCACGCCATCGGCAGTTTCAGGGGTGTAATTCAGCTCCGCCAGCGCGGAATGGCCTGTGCCCGCGTTGTTCCAGCCGTTCGAGCTTTCCTTCGCTACGCCATCCAGGCGTTCCACCATTTCGATAGTCCAGTCCGGTTCAAGCTCCTGCAACAACGTGCCCAGCGTCGCGCTCATGATTCCACCGCCGACCAGTAATACATCAACGGTTTTCTCTTCCGCTACGTCCACTTTGTGGTTCGCGCCCAGCAGATTGGCCGCGGGCATGACAAGCGCCAACTTCCTCATCTCTACTGCCTCTTTTGTTTTTTTCACTATCCAGGAGTCACTACAGAGTCAAAAAGTGCAATAATTCCCAAGAAATCAAAAAATTATGCTATGGCTGACGCTGGGCGGCACCGGAGCGATACCGTCTGAAGCAGTCAAAGCCGGATCAACATATCACTTTTTCGGATATGTTAAAAATTTTTGTGGAAGATTAAAATTTAATAGACATATCGTTAACATTAGTAGAATTAATGTTCGTGTCGGTTATCAGAGCCCGCCCATCCCTTTCCGTTACAGGAGACTGACAAGATGAGTAACTCAATGAATAAAAAAACATTTCCTGTCTTTGACGGACACAACGATCTGCTCCTTCAGCTGTGGATGCAATCAGGCTCGCCAATTGAGGATTTCCTGCATGGTACGCTGCCGGGTCAACTCGATTACGCACGAATGCGCCAGGGCGGTTTTGTCGGCGGTCTGTTCGCCGTTTTTGTGCCCCCGGCCCACTATGTGGCACAGATGCTCAATATCCCGCTGGAACAGGCGCAACGGCAGACAGCGCTGGAGATTACCGAACGCCAGATGGCGCTGCTGCACGAACTTATAAACCGCTCCCGGGGCCAGGCGCGACTGTGTCTGAACGCGGCGGAGATCGACGCCAGCATCCGCGACGGCGCCATTGCCATGGTAATGCATATCGAAGGTGCGGCGGCGCTGGATGCGGAGCTAAGCCAGCTCGAAGGATGGTATCAATCCGGGCTGCGTAGTATCGGCCCCTTCTGGAATCTGCCTAACGCCTTTGGCGAAGGGATTAGCGGCAGCTTCCCCGGTTCGCCGGACAGCGGCCCCGGGCTGACGCAAGCCGGTCGCCGACTGGTGCGTGCCTGCAACCGGATGGGCATTATGCTGGACGTTTCCCACATGAATCAGAAAGCCTTTTTCGATACCGCCAGCCTGAGCGAGGCACCGCTGGTCGCCAGCCACTCCAACGCCCATGCTATCTGCCCCCAGCCGCGAAATCTTACCGATGAGCAACTGGCGGCCATCGCCGCCAGCGACGGCCTGGTTGGCGTTAATTTCGGCAACGCGTTTCTGCGCGACGACGGTAAACGTTCATCCGATACACCGCTGAGCCAGGTGGTGCGTCATATCGACTATCTGATTGAAAAACTGGGAGAAGACAGAGTCGGCTTCGGCTCTGATTTCGATGGCACCCAGACGCCCGACGCGCTCAACGATGTCGCGGCGCTCCCGGGTCTTATCGATGCCCTGCGCCAGGCAGGCTACCCGGACTCATTACTGGAAAAACTTTGCTGGCGCAACTGGTTACGGGTGCTGAAGCAAAGCTGGGGTTAGGTAATCGTGCGAAATCCGTTAATGGGTTGCATGATTTGTTAATTAAAAATTGTGATCGTGATCTAAAATAAAGCCTCATGACCCGGGGCTGAACCCCGGGATTATCACCCTGACGCTATCCTGATATGCGGGAGAGATGCAAGTCAGTCCCTCGTTAACATAACGGATAACCCCGACCGGGTGGCGATTAATAACCGGAGGTAAATAATATGAAAACATGGTGCACGCCTGATTTTGAAGATATGCGTTTAGGCCTGGAAGTGACGCTGTACATTTCCAACCGCTAAGCACATCGGCTCCTCCTGAACCGGGAGGAGCCTTTCCCACCAAAACGGATTTACCATGAAAATTAAAGTCCTGGGTTCCGGTGCCGGGGGCGGTTTTCCTCAGTGGAACTGCAACTGTCGGAACTGTCGGGGCGTTCGCAACGGTACCATCAAAGCCACGCCGCGTACCCAGTCTTCCATTGCGCTGAGCGATGACGGGAAGAACTGGATCCTGTGTAACGCCTCACCCGATATCGCCCAACAGCTGGCCGCGAATCCTGAACTCCATAACACCGATGTACTGCGGGGTACCGCTATCGGCGCCATTATTCTGACCGACAGCCAGATCGATCACACCACCGGGCTGTTAAGCCTGCGTGAAGGCTGCCCGCATCAGGTCTGGTGCACCACCGAAGTCCATAACGACCTTAATGAGGGATTCCCTCTGTTTCCCATGCTGTCGCACTGGAATGGCGGCCTGGTGCATCACCAGATTACGCCGGACGAGGCTTTTAACCCCGGAATCTGTCCGACGCTGCGCATTACCGCGCTGCCTATCGTCAGCAATGCGCCGCCCTATTCGAAATATCGCGGCCGACCGCTGCCAGGCCACAATGTCGCGCTGTTTGTGGAAGATACCGCCAGTGGCAGTACATTGCTCTATGCCCCGGGCCTGGGCGAACCGGACGAGGCGTTGATGCCCTGGTTCCGGCGCGCTGACTGCCTGCTCGTGGACGGTACGCTGTGGCAGGACGACGAGCTGGCCGCCACTGGCGTCGGCAGCCACACCGGCAAAGAGATGGGACACCTGGCCCTTGGTGAACAGCAGGGGCTGATGGCGCTACTGGCGGCACAACCGGCCCGGCGCAAAATACTCATCCATATCAATAATACCAACCCCATTCTTGATGAGGAGTCCGCTGAACGCCTGGCGTTAACCCGCCACGGTATTGAGGTCAGCCACGACGGCATGCTCATCGAAATTTAGGTAAAACAAGACTATGCAAACCGCACCCATGACTCCCGAGCAATTCGAGCAGGCGCTGCGCGACAAAGGCGCCTGTTACCATATTCACCACCCCTATCACGTCGCTATGCACAACGGCCAGGCGACCCGCGAGCAGATCCAGGGCTGGGTGGCGAACCGCTTCTACTATCAGGTGAATATCCCGCTGAAAGACGCGGCGATCATGGCCAACTGCCCGGATCCCGATACCCGTCGCAAGTGGGTTCAGCGTATTCTGGATCACGATGGCTATCAGGGCGCCGAAGGCGGCATTGAAGCCTGGCTGCGGCTGGGTGAAGCGGTGGGCCTGAAGCGCGAAGCCCTGCTTTCCCACCAGCACGTGCTGCCGGGCGTGCGCTTCGCCGTAGACGCTTACGTTAACTTCGCGCGCCGCGCCATCTGGCAGGAAGCCGCCTGTAGCTCCCTGACCGAACTGTTCGCACCGCAGATCCACCAGAAGCGGCTGGATACCTGGCCCGGCCACTACCCGTGGATCGAGGCAGCAGGCTACGACTACTTCCGCCGCCGCCTGGGCGAGGCCCGCCGTGATGTGGAACACGGCCTTACGCTTGCGAAAACATTCTGTACTACGGTAGAAAGACAGCAAAGAATGCTGGAGATCCTGCAGTTCAAACTGGATATCCTGTGGACGATGCTGGACGCCATGACCATGGCCTATGAACTGCATCGTAAACCCTATCACAGCGTCACTGATAAAGACCTGTGGCATACCACGAGGCTCGTCTGATGAGTAGCGAACAGATCCCCGTTTTCCGCCGCGGCTACCGCCTGCAGTGGGAAGAGACGCAAAACTGCCATGTGGTGCTTTACCCGGAAGGTATGGCGAAACTGAACGGCCCCGCGGCAGAGATCCTGCAACTGGTGGACGGTAAGCGCTCCATCGCCGGGATAATCGATGAACTTAACCAGCGCTACCCCGACGCGGGAGGCGTGGATGACGACGTTGTCGCCTTCTTTCCGCGGGTAGTGCAACAGAAATGGATTTTATTACGTGAGCCAGAGTGAATTAGCCGTTAAACCGCCGCTGTGGCTGCTGGCGGAGCTGACCTACCGCTGCCCGTTGCAGTGCCCTTACTGCTCCAACCCGCTGGATTTCGCGAGCCAGGAGAAAGAGCTGACCACCGAGCAGTGGATCCGGGTGTTTGAACAGGCCAGAGAGATGGGCGCGGTGCAGCTTGGTTTTTCCGGCGGCGAGCCGCTGACCCGTAAGGATCTGCCCGATCTGATCCGGGCCGCGCGCGACCTTGGTTTTTACACCAATCTGATTACCTCCGGCATTGGTCTGACGCGCAAGAAGATCGCCGACTTCGCCGATGCCGGGCTGGATCACATCCAGATCAGTTTCCAGGCCAGCGATCCGGATCTCAACGCCGCACTGTCAGGATCGCAAAAAGCCTTCGAGCGTAAGCTGGAGATGGCGAAAGCGGTGAAAGAGCACGGCTACCCGATGGTGTTGAACTTCGTGCTGCACCGCCACAATATTGATCAGATCGATAAGATCCTCGACCTTAGCCTGACTCTGGAAGCCGACGACGTAGAACTGGCCACCTGTCAGTTCTACGGCTGGGCGTTTCTGAACCGGGAAGGGCTGCTACCCACCCGCGATCAGATAGCCCGGGCGGAAGAGGTGGTCGCCCGTTACCGCACCCGTATGGAGCGCGACGGCGTATTGACCGATCTGCTGTTTGTCACCCCGGACTACTATGAAGAGCGCCCCAAAGGCTGTATGGGCGGCTGGGGCGCGGTATTCCTGAGCGTCACACCGGAAGGCACCGCTCTGCCCTGCCATAGCGCCCGCCAGTTGCCGATTGAATTCCCGTCAGTGCTGGAACACAGCCTTAAGCATATCTGGTTCGAATCCTTTGGCTTTAACCGCTTTCGCGGCGACAGCTGGATGCCGGAGCCCTGCCGCTCCTGCCCGGAAAAAACCAAAGACTTCGGCGGCTGCCGCTGCCAGGCTTATATGCTGACCGGCGATGCCGCCAACGCCGATCCGGTGTGCAGCAAATCGCCCCATCACGGCAAAATTATCGAAGCCCGTCGCCAGGCGGAGTGCGCGTCGCTCGATATCCATCAGCTTCAGTTCCGTAACCGCGCCAACTCGCAGCTTATCTACAAGAGCCACGTATGATCGTTCGCCGCCTCGCCAACGGACTGCGGGTCCATGCCGTTACGCAGCCGGGGGCGCAGCGGGCGGCGGCGCTGGTACGCATCGAAACCGGTAGCTATCACGAACCCGAAGCCTGGCCGGGGCTGGCCCATTTGCTGGAACATACGCTATTCGCCGAAAGCGCCCGCTACCGTGACCAGCAGCGGCTGATGCCCTGGGTTCAGCGCCAGGGCGGCCAGCTCAACGCCACGACCCGGGGCGAGCAAACCGCCTTCTTTTTTGAGGTGGCGCCGGAACACCTGGCAGACGGACTGGAACGACTGCGCGATATGCTGGCCGCACCGGCGTTTCCCCTGGCGGCCATCCAGGCGGAAACCGCGGCGATTGATGCTGAATATGGCCTGCTTAAGCGCCACGGCGACACCCTACGTGAAGCCGCAACGCTACTGGCCTGTACGGGCACCCCGCCCCTTCACCGCTTCCATGTCGGCAGCCATGTCGCTTTCGGCGAAGACTCGCAGGCGCTTAGAGCCGCCTTATGCGCCTTCCATCAGCGCTATTACCATGCAGGCAGGATGTCGCTGTGGCTCCAGGGGCCACAAAGCGAAGAAGCGCTCATGGCGCTGAGCGTTCCCTGGGCGCAGTTGTCCGGCAGCGCAGAATCGCTCCATGTCGCGGCGCCGCTTTCTGTTATGCCACGGCGCATGGCGCTAAAGCTGGCGGAAACGCCGCAGCTGCGGCTGGCCTTTAGCGTTGAAAATCAGCCTGCTGTTATAGCGGCCGCCGCGCTACTCCAGGCATTTGTTCAGGACGATGCACCGGGCAGTCTGGCCCAGGCGTTGGCTGAACGGGCTCCGGGCAGTCGCCCGAGGCTGAGTCAGGTGCTGGAAAATCCGCATGCCCGGGTGCTGGCGATTGACCTCTCCTGTGGAGAGTCGCCGCCGGAAAGCGTCGCCGCCCTGTTTTTCGACTGGCTGGCGCAATTGCGCTGCCAGGCCCCGGTAATCGCCCGTCACTACGCGGCGCAGGCCCGGCACGATTTTACTGCCCTCTCCCCTCTGGAACAGCTGCGCGCCCGGGCGCTGCTGTTGGGCGAAGCCGACTGCTCCATGGCGTGGCGGCAGCTGCTGCAGGCAATAATGCCGAACCGTATGCTGTATCTCTACAGCGCGCCCCATATCAGCGGCCAGCCGGTCAACAGCCAGGGCTTTAACCTGGAATTGAGCGATTACCCCGGCGTTGAAAACGTCGTACCGGTAACGGACTGGCGATTTATGAACGGCAACTGCCCCACTCCGTCGCAGCCGCCATCGCAGCAGGCTGAACTGCCGCACCTGGCATGGCAAGGGGAGGCCACCCTGCTGCTTGGCGCGCGGTTACCGCCGGAACGGGGACTGGCCCTACAGCTTATCTGCGCACCGCTGGCCGCCGCCTGCCGCCATTACGGCGGCGCCATGCGTTTTGACAATATCGGCGGCGAATGGCTGCTGGCGCTGGGCGGGCCGCCGCAGGTGATGGAGTGGGCGCTGACGGCGACGCTGGATGCTTTCCGGCAGATGACGCCCGAAGCATGGCGACGCGGAGAGGTCGCGCAGGCCCGGCATCGCCAGCAATGGATGGGCGAGATTGCACTCCGCGCCCTGATGGCCCAGCTTCCAGCGCTGCTGGAAACGCCAGGGAAGAAGCCCCGCTGGCAGGCAGCGCTAATGGGAGGCGACAGCGAACTGCATCACCGGCTGGCCAGGCGGCTTAGCGACCTGCCCTGGCCGCTGAGTCGGGAGGATACGCCTGCGCCATTCGCCAGCGGGCGCCATTACCGGCCAGCCGCAGGCGACGAAGCCGCCCTGCTGCTCTTCTGCCCGGCGCCCGATACCGCCAGCGAACAGGCGATGCGTATGCTGGCCCTGCTGCTGGCGCCGGACTACTTCCGGCGGCTGCGCGACGAGCTAAAGGTCGGCTACGCTGTCGGCTGCCGCTTTTATCAAAGCGCCGGGCGCTGCGGGCTGCTGTTTATGGCCCAGTCGGCGCACTTTAACGCTAAGGCGCTGCTGGAGGCCACCCGGACATTTCTGGAACACGCCCGACCACGCCTGACCGCGGAAGAGCTGGCTTCCCTGGCGGCAGCCTCCGGCGAACAACCGCCAGAGGCGCCGTTAATTCATGCGGCTCAGGCCTGGCAGTCCCATCGTCGCCGCGCCCATGAAAACGACACCGCCACCACACCCAGCGCGCTGGATACACTTTACCGACAGCTACTCGCCAAACCAGAACGCTGGCTGGTGGTGCAAAATTCCCGGGATTGTGGGGTGGCGTAACAACAGCGGGCGCTTTAGTATAGATATTAGAAACATCGTTTCAAAATAAGAAAGGAGACACTATGTCTTACTCTGCCAGCCCTTCCCGCTACCAGCAGATGCAATACCGCTACTGCGGCCGCAGCGGCCTGCAACTCCCGGCCCTTTCTCTTGGCCTGTGGCATAACTTCGGTGACGTCAGCGCCCTGGATAACCAGCGCGCCCTGCTGCGCAAGGCGTTCGATCTGGGCATCAATCACTTCGACCTTGCCAACAACTACGGGCCGCCGCCAGGCAGCGCCGAAACCAATTTCGGCCGCCTGCTGCGCGAAGATTTCACCGGCTATCGCGACGAACTGATTATCTCAACCAAAGCAGGCTACGACATGTGGCCTGGCCCCTACGGCAGCGGCGGTTCCCGTAAGTATCTGCTGGCCAGTCTCGATCAGAGCCTGCAACGTATGGGGCTAGATTATGTCGATATCTTCTATTCGCACCGGGTGGATGAAAATACCCCGATGGAAGAAACCGCCGGCGCGCTCGCCCATGCGGTGAAAAGCGGCAAGGCACTCTACGTCGGTATCTCTTCATATTCGCCACAGCGCAGCGCGGAGATGGCGCGCCTGCTGCGTGAACAGAACATTCCGCTGCTGATCCATCAGCCCTCTTATAATCTGCTTAACCGCTGGGTGGACAGCAGCGGCCTGCTCGATACCCTGGAGGACAACGGGATGGGCTGCATCGCCTTTACCCCGCTGGCTCAGGGTCTGCTGACCGGGAAATACCTGAACGGTATTCCGGCTGGTTCGCGAATGCAGTACGAAGGTAAGAAGGCCCGCGGGCTGACGGAAAATATGCTTAGCGAGCGCAACCTTAACAGCCTGCGTCTCCTTAACGATATGGCCCAGGCTCGCGGCCAGAGCATGGCCCAGATGGCCCTGAGCTGGCTGCTCAAGGATAAACGCGTAACCTCGGTGCTGATCGGCGCCAGCCGTACAGAGCAACTGGAAGAGAACGTGAAGGCGCTGGATAACCTGCGCTTTAGCGAGCAAGAACTGAACGCCATCGACGCTCATGTAGCCGATGGCGAACTGAATCTGTGGCAGGCGTCTTCAGATCAGTGATTCCTGCATGCCTGAAACGCTGTGGCCGCCACGCTGTTTTTTCGTGACGTGGCGGCCAACTTTACGGGGCGCGGTTTGCGTCATCAATAAGCGCCGTCACCCCGCTCAGAGAGCCGATACACACCTCGCCGGTGCGACCGCGCTTGCTGGCATCCATCAGCAACAGCGACTGCCCCGCCCGGGCCAGCAGCAGTTGTTTAAAACGCGCATTCCAGCCCTGTACATCCCAGATATCGCCTGCGGAATCCACCCCCTGGCAGGAGAAAATAAACAAGTCAATGTCGATATGGCGCAGTAGCGCCAGCAGGGCAGGATTCTCATAGCAGGCGCTGTCGCGATCGAGCCAGCCACCGCTGTGCAATAGTCGGATATTCGGGCGACGCTCCAGCGCCTGGCAGATACGCAGACTGTTAGTGAAAACCGTCAGGGAGAGATCGGGAAGCTGACGCGCCAAATACCAGCTGGTGGTGCTGGCATCCAGCGCCAGCGTGATGCCTTCGTCGATCCAGGGCAGTGCCCGACGCGCGATATCCGCCTTGCGGGCGTAGTGGCTCTTCTGGCGGGCGCGAAACGGATCGGCATAAGAGGTACCCCCCAGCAGGCTGCGCGCCCGACCATGGCTGCGCAGAATCTTTCCCTGACGTTGAAGCTCCCGCAGATCGCGGCGCAGCGTCTCCTGGCTCACTGCCAGGGCGCGTGCCAGAACATCGGTCGCCAGCCAGTCATGCTGGCCAAGCAGTTTCAGTATCCGCAGATGTCGTTCTTCCTTCATAACGCGCTCCCGGGTAGCCTGTGGCGTTATTCTGTAGTGACGGGATGGCGCTGTCAAAGCGCGCGGGCTTAAAGTCCGATGTCCATAAAAAAGGTTCAGCGCGGATTAGCGTGGAGTGTTCGAAAACGGAAACAAAAAACCGGCAGAATATGATGATGCGGCGGACTGGGGCCCCACTTCCTTTCAGGGAGAGGGCCGGGGTGAGGGTGACAGACAGCTTCGGCGCCCGGTTTCAGAGAAGCGGCAGAATATGACGATGCGGTGGGCGGTTCCGTTCACTTTGCGTGATTGCTTCTCTGTTAATCCACCGCCGGTGAACGGGCCAGGGGGGCTCAGTCGCCGCTCCCCTGGCGACCCGGGCTCCCCGGCGCTAAAAAACGCCCTTCGGGGCCCCTTCGCTTATCACGCCGGGCTTTTCGGAACGGGCAAGAGTCGCCATCCCAGGCGGCCTTGCCCTGTCGCGACATCCTGTCGCTCCTCCGGCCCTGCGTGAACGCTACGGCGTTTTTTAAGCCGGGATATAAGCCCCTCGTCGCTTCAGTCTGTTTTTTCAAATGATGCCAGCTCTGATTAATCAGGGCAGAAGGTTAAAGGCGATGACACTCCGGCCTGAAAATCGCCGGAGTATTCACGGCAGCCAGGGTCAGCCCGACAGGACGTCGGGCTGAGGGCGTGCGGCACAAGGACGTGGAGTCACGCCCGACCCGCCCGGCTGGCGGGAATACGCAGGGGCCCGCGACAGCGGCGATTTTCACGCCGGAAAGCGGGGTTGTCAGGGGCGGCATCTGAGCCCCTGGCCCGTTCACCGGTTCCGCAACCGACATATAAAAATACCCTTAAGGTGAACGGAACCTTCGCCAACGTGACATATTTCTCCGAAATACGGCACATCACTGTTGATTCACCGGTTCCGCAACCGGCATATAAAAAATCACCTTAAGGTGAACGGAACCTCCGCCGGCGCGGCATATTTCTCCGGAATACGGCACATCACTGTCGATTCACCGGTTCCGCAACCGGCATATAAAAAATCACCTCAAGGTGAACGGAAGCTTCTCCTGCGCGACATACTCACCCGGAAGACAGGACAGCCACCGGTAACTTCAGCTTCACGCCAATCCGCGATGAACCATAAAAAAACCCCGGCATTCAGTGCCGGGGTTTACAGTTTTAACGCTAAAAAACCGCTACTTATGGGAAACTTCCTGTCCCACCAGACCTATTTTGAGATAGCCTGCCTGGCGCAGCGTATCCATTACGTCCATCATGGTTTCGTAGTTCACGCTTTTATCCGCGCGGAAGAAGATGGTGGTGTCCTTCTTGCCCTGCGTCATGGTGTTCAGGGCATTGACCATATTCTCTTTGGTGACGGCATCGTCACCAAGAAACATGCTGTTGTCCGCTTTCACCGACAGGTAGACCGGTTTTTCCGGGCGCGGCTCCGGCTTACTGCTGGACGCCGGCAGGTTAACCTTCACGTCCACCGTCGCCAGCGGCGCCGCCACCATGAAGATGATGAGCAGCACCAGCATCACGTCGATAAAGGGCGTGACGTTGATGTCATGCATTTCGCCGTCGTTATCGACATTTTCGTTAAAGTGCATCGCCATAGCGTATCAACCTACACGCAGTTTACGGGCCGACTGTACCGGGCGGTTTGCCGCGGTCGCCTCCAGGTCAAGGTCACGGCTTTGCAGCAGCAGCACCTGCGCCGCCACGTCACCCAGTGCGGCTTTAAAGTTACCGATGGTGCGGGCGAAGATGTTGTAGATAACCACCGCAGGAATCGCCGCTACCAGGCCGATAGCCGTGGCCAACAGCGCTTCCGCGATACCCGGCGCCACAACGGCCAGATTGGTGGTCTGGGTTTGGGCGATACCAATGAAGCTGTTCATGATCCCCCATACGGTACCAAACAGCCCCACAAACGGAGAGATAGCGCCGATAGTGGCCAGATAGCCATTACCACGCCCCATCAGGCGACCAACGGAAGCCACACGCCGCTCCAGGCGGAAGCCTGTACGCTCTTTAATTCCTTCGTTATCTTCGCTGCCTGCGGAGAGTTCCAGTTCGTTCTGCGCTTCCTGAAGAAGCAGAGCGGAGAGACTGCCGTTTCCAAAAGAAGCCGCTTTTTCGCTCGCTTCTTCCAGCGAACGGGCATCGGCCAGAGCCTGTTGTTCACGCCTGAGACGGCTCTTCTGCTTCAGCATGGTGGCTCCCTTGCTGAAGAAGATGGCCCAGGTGACCACTGACGCCAGAATCAGGCCGATCATCACTATCTTTACGACGATATCGGCATGATGATACATACCCATGACGGAGAGATCCGTCTGCATCAAATTCTCTGTCACACTAACTCTCCAGGACAAAATTTAGAGAAAAACTGTTCGTAATAATACCAAAACGGCTTCGAATTGATAGTAGTTCTCATTAGTATTTACATGCTGACGTACTTTGTCCTCATTTTCCTTGCGCTCACGCAGTAAAAAACGGGAAGCGTTCACCCTTTCGTCTTCTGGCCCATTGCACTCAAAGTCCCGCTAGCTTATTTTGGACATCCAGACGTAAAGATGGGGATGACAATGACAAAGCAGCATATCGAAACCACCCTGGTGCATACCGGCCGGCGTAAACGCTATACCCAGGGCGCGGTCAACAGCGTGGTTCAGCGCGCCTCTTCGCTGGTATTCGACAGCGTGGAACAGAAAAAACGCGCCACCAAAGGCCGCGCCGACGGCGAGCTGTTCTATGGGCGTCGCGGTACTCTGACGCATTTCTCGCTCCAGGAGGCGATGTGTGAACTGGAAGGGGGAGCGGGCTGCGCGCTGTTCCCCTGCGGCGCGGCAGCGGTAGCCAATACTATCCTCGCTTTTGTGGAACAGGGTGACCATATCCTGGTGACCAACAGCGCCTATGAGCCTACGCAGGATCTGTGTACCCGAATTCTGGCGAAGCTGGGCGTGACCACCAGTTGGTTTGATCCCATGGTGGGCGAAAACATTGCCGATCTGGTGCAGCCCAATACCCGCATTGTCTTCCTCGAATCCCCTGGATCTATCACCATGGAAGTTCAGGATATCCCCGCCATTGTGCGCGCGGTACGCCGCAAGGCGCCGGGCGCCGTCATTATGATCGATAACACCTGGTCTGCCGGGGTGCTGTTTAACGCGCTGGAGCACGGTATCGACATCTCGATTCAGGCCGGAACCAAATATCTGGTGGGCCATTCAGACGCCATGATCGGTACGGCGGTGGCGAACGAGCGCTGCTGGGAACAGCTGCGGGAAAACGCCTATCTGATGGGCCAGATGGTGGATGCAGATACGGCCTACGTGACCAGCCGCGGCCTGCGCACTCTGGCGGTGCGCCTGCGCCAGCACCAGGAGAGTAGTATCGCCGTGGCGCAGTGGCTGGCCGAACAGCCCCAGGTGGCGCGGGTAAACCATCCGGCCCTGCCCCAGAGTCCGGGACACCAATTCTGGAAACGCGATTTTCTGGGCTGTAGCGGCCTGTTCTCTTTCGTTCTGAAGAAACGGCTCGACGATGCCGCCATGGCGCAGTTCCTTGACCACTTCCAACATTTTTCCATGGCCTATTCCTGGGGCGGCTTCGAGTCGCTTATTCTCGCGAACCAGCCGGAAGAGCTGGCGGCTATTCGCCCGGGCGGTCAACCCGACTTCAGCGGCACCCTGGTCAGATTGCACATCGGTTTAGAAAACGTTGAAGATTTAATTGCGGATTTAGCCGCGGGATTCGCCCGTATCACGTAAGCTTTCCGCTGGTGGACGCGGTAATGAACACCCTGGGTCAAAGTTTCTGCATTTTATTGCCCCAGGGCCACCGCTCCTGGGATTTTTCCGGTTACAATAGCCCCCGACACGCAGTTCGCTCTTTCCACAGGAACACCCATGACCGTTATAGAGAATATCGTCGCCGCGCTCTGGCAACATGACTTTACCGCGCTTGCGGATCCCCACGTGGTGGGCTTCGTTTATTTCGTCATGTTCGTCACGCTGTTTCTGGAAAACGGTCTGCTGCCCGCCTCTTTCCTGCCGGGCGATAGCCTGCTGATTCTGGCGGGAGCCCTGATTAGCCGGGGCGTGATGGGGTTCGTCCCCACGATTCTGTTACTGACCATCGCCGCCAGCCTGGGCTGCTGGCTGAGCTACCTCCAGGGGCGCTGGCTGGGCAATACCCGCATCGTTCAGGGCTGGCTGGAGCAGTTGCCTCTGCATTACCATCAGCGCGCCACCCGAATGTTTGACCGTCACGGGCTGCTGGCGCTGCTGGCGGGCCGCTTTCTGGCTTTCGTTCGCACCCTGCTGCCGACCCTGGCGGGGCTTTCCGGCCTGTCGAACCGCCGTTTCCAGCTCTTTAACTGGCTGAGCGGGCTGCTGTGGGTGGTGGTGGTCACCAGTTTCGGCTATGCGCTGGGCCTGGTGCCCTTCGTACAGCACCATGAAGAACAGGTGATGACCTTCCTGATGGTGTTGCCGGTAGTCCTGCTGGTCGCCGGGCTGGTCAGCGCGTTGGCGGTAATTCTGAAAAAACGCTACGCCCGCTCCTGATTCCCTCTGCGCGCCGTCGCTTCGCCTTCCGGCAGCGGCGGCATGCTCCGCATTTTCTCCACTTCCCGCTGCGGCGTGGCACCGAAATAACGCTTAAATTCACGACTAAACTGGGAAGGGCTTTCATACCCCACCTGCATCGCCGCCGCGCTGGCCTTTACGCCATCGTGCAACATCAGCATTCGCGCCTTATGCAACCGCCAGCTCTTCAGATACTGAAGCGGTGAAGTACTGGTCACCGCCTTAAAGTTGTGGTGGAACGCCGAAACGCTCATATTGGCCTCCGCCGCCATCTGATCGACGCTGAGGCTTTCCATATAGCGAGTCTCTATGCGCCGTAGCACCCGACCGATCAGGTTGAAATGGCTCTGACGGCTGGAAAGCTGAATAAACGCGCCTCCGCTGGGGCCAGTCAGTACATAGAACAGGATTTCACGGATAATCTGACGCCCCAGTACCCGGGCCTGTAGCGGGTTTTCCAGCACGTCCAGCAGCCGTTCCGCGGCACAGAGTATATCTTCGGTCAGCGGCGTGGGGTTAATGCCGCTGACCACCGGCTGCGGCTGAAAAGCGGGATCTTCGCCAATTTCGATCAGCAATTCCTGGAGCTGTGCGATATCTACATTAATGCGCATTCCCGCCAGGGGCTGTTCCGGGGTAGCGAGGGTCTCGCATTCGAACGGCAGCGGCACCGTCAGCAGCAGGTAGTCGCTGGCGCTGTACTGAAAAACCCGACCATTAAGATAGCCTGTTTTATGCCCGGAAAAGAGAAAAATGATACCCGGCTGGTATACAACAGGCGCCCGGGGATGCGGTGCGGTACCGTACATCAGCGATAATCCCGGCACGCTATCCTCCGATATTTTTTCATTGTTTTTCAAAATATTAATTCTTTCTGCCAGCTGTTGACAGATTGCCGTATGCGCCATTTCACTGCCCCCTTCCCGCGATTCTCGCTCGACTGACATTGTGCATAAAATCTGGTGCTTTCTCTACATTCCTGGAGAAACAGGCAAGACAAAGGCAGAAATGAGCATTGAGGCGAAGGCCGCCGGAGCCGCAAAATAACGCCATACTTTTTTGAACCAGACGGGAATTCACCATGAATAATTTCGATCTTCATACTCCGACCCGCATTCTGTTCGGCAAAGGCGCTATTGCCGACCTGCGCGAACAAATCCCGGCCGACGCCCGGGTGCTAATTACTTACGGTGGCGGCAGCGTTAAGAAAAATGGCGTACTCGACCAGGTGTACGATGCGCTGAAAGGCCTGGAAGTCCATGAATTTAGCGGTATCGAACCTAATCCCGCCTACGAGACTCTGATGAAGGCCGTGGAGCAGGTACGTCAGCAGAATATCGACTTCCTGCTGGCGGTCGGCGGCGGTTCGGTACTGGACGGCACCAAATTTATCGCCGCCGCGGCCCGCTACCCTGAAGGGGTCGATCCGTGGCAGATTCTGGAAAACTACGGCAGCGAGATCCATAGCGCTATCGCGCTGGGTTCGGTGCTGACGCTGCCGGCTACCGGTTCGGAATCCAACCAGGGCGCAGTGATTTCCCGACGTGCGACCGGCGATAAGCGGGCCTTTAAGTCGCCGCACGTCCAGCCACGCTTCGCCGTGCTCGATCCGGTCTACACTTATACCCTGCCGCCGCGCCAGGTGGCCAACGGGGTGGTGGACGCTTTCGTTCACACTATAGAGCAGTATCTGACCTGGCCCGTGAACGCCAAAATCCAGGACCGTTTCGCCGAAGGCATTTTGCAGACTCTGATCGAAGAAGGCCCACGTGCGCTGGCCGAACCGGAAAACTATGACGTGCGCGCCAACCTGATGTGGGGCGCCACCATGGCGCTGAATGGACTGATCGGCGCCGGGGTTCCCCAGGACTGGGCCACCCATATGCTGGGTCACGAGCTGACCGCCATGCACGGTCTGGATCACGCCCAGACTCTGGCTATTGTCCTGCCGTCGCTGCTGAATGAAAAACGCGACAGCAAACACGATAAACTGCTGCAGTATGCGCAGCGGGTCTGGAATATCTCTGATGGTGACGACGAACAGCGCATCGACGCCGCTATCGCCGCTACCCGCAATTTCTTCGAGCGGATGGGGGTTGCGACCCGGATGAGCGACTACGGTCTGGATGGCAGCAGCATTCCAGCGCTGCTGGCGAAGCTGGAAGAACACGGCATGACCCAGCTTGGCGAACATGGCGATATCACTCTGGACGTCAGCCGCCGTATCTACGAAGCGGCCCGTTAAGGCACTTTCGTTTTCGGGTATTTGGTCCAGAATTAATAATCAGGCAGGTATGTTTCCCCTCACCCTAACCCTCTCCCCAGAGGGGAGAGGGAACTGGTAGTTTTCTCCTCTCCCTTGTAGGGAGAAGGAACTGGTAGTTTTCTCCTCTCCCTTATGGAGAGAAGGAACTGGTAGTTTTCTCCTCTCCTTTGTGGGGAGAAGGAACTGGTAGTTTTCTCCCCCCCCCTTGTGGGGAGTGGGAACTCGCTGGTTTTCCCCCTCTCCCTTTGGGAGAGGGCCGGGGTGAGGGGATCCCCTGCCGCCGGACACCTTCCGGCTCCGATGCTTACAGGAGGAACAGATGGCAAATCCAACCCTAATCAAATTAAAGGACGGGAATCTGATGCCGCAGTTGGGGCTCGGCGTATGGAAAGCGAGCCACGACGAGGTAATCACGGCCATACATAAGGCGCTGGAGGTCGGCTATCGCTCCATTGATACCGCCACCGCCTATCACAACGAGGAAGGCGTGGGACAAGCCCTGAAGAGCGCTGGCGTCGCACGTGATGAGCTGTTCATCACCACCAAACTGTGGAACGCCGACCAGCAGCATCCTCAACAGGCTCTGGAGACGAGTCTGGAAAAGCTACAGCTCGACTACCTCGATCTGTACCTTATGCACTGGCCGGTTCCTGCAAAGGATCATTACGTCAGCGCCTGGGAAGGCATGATCGACCTGCAAAAACAGGGCCTGGTGAAAAGCATTGGCGTCTGCAACTTTAATATCCCGCATCTGCAGCGACTGAAAGAGGAGACCGGAACGCTGCCGGTTATCAACCAGATTGAGCTACATCCCCTGCTCCAGCAGCGCGAACTCCATGCCTGGAACGCGACGCATAATATTCAGACCGAATCCTGGAGCCCGCTGGCTCAGGGCGGCGAAGGGGTCTTCGACAAAAAAGTGATTGTCGATCTGGCGAAAAAATATGGAAAATCGCCGGCGCAGATCGTGATTCGCTGGCACCTGGACAACGGGCTGGTGGTGATTCCCAAATCGGTCACGCCATCGCGTATCGCTGACAACTTCGATGTCTGGGACTTCCGGCTGGATAAAGACGAACTGGGCGATATCGCACAGCTCGATAGCGGTAAACGTCTGGGGCCGGATCCCGATACCTTTAGCGCCCAGTAACCCTCACAGCCCGGCCTCTGGCCGGGCTCATGTTGATGTCATAGAGGAAAAAACGTGGTTTTCCCTCTGTGCGGTTATCAGTCGAAAATCAATGAATTGATTTTCCTTGTTTATTTTTCTGGTGATTCTGGCCGAACACGTTCGACCCAGGTTTGTCATCAATCACAGCCCGGCCTCCGGTCGGGCTTTTTACCACTCAGGCCGCAACCAGCGTGATGTTGGGATGGCTCCCGATAATTTCCAGGATAATATCAAAGTAGGTTGGGCCTTCGCCGCGCTCCAGCGCCGCCAGATCCTGCCGGATGCGCGCCTGATTATAACGCTGCGGCTGGGCCAGTTTATCCTGATAGTAACGGCGGGTGGCGTCACGCCCCAGCGCCGCCCTGCTATGCGCCATATCCCGCCATATCAGCGTTAGCGGCTCGTTGCTTTTCAGCGCGCCGAAACCGCCGTACAGCAGGTCGTTCAGCGCATCCAGACTCGGCCCGAGCCGCCAGCTTTCGTCCGCCATAAACAGATCGTTAATCCGATCGTAAAAGCTGCCGATATCGTGGATCCGACTGCCTTCCAGGGTCAGCGTCTTACTCATTCGGCCTCCTGACGGATTAGCGGGCGCGCGGCTTCGGCCTGCGCTGCTGTTTGTTCATCGGCGTATGGCGAGTCAACGCCGCCTGACCGCGCGGCGTCTTACGCCGCGCGTTGCGCGCTTCATCCACCGTAGGTGCCGGCACCAGGCAACCCGGTCGCGCGCCAATCAGATGCTTTTTACCCATCGCTTCCAGCGCGCTGCGAATCAGCGCCCAGTTAGCGGGATCGTGATAGCGCAGCAGCGCCTTGTGCAGGCGACGCTGACGATCGCCGCGCGGTACCGCCACCACCTCGCTTTTGTAATCCACTTTGGCCAGGGGGTTCTTACCGGTGTGGTACATGGTGGTGGCATTGGCCAGCGGCGACGGATAGAAGTTCTGTACCTGATCCAGGCGGAAGCGATGCTCCTTCAGCCACAGCGCCAGGTTCACCATATCTTCGTCCCGGGTGCCGGGGTGAGCCGAAATAAAATAGGGGATCAGATACTGCTCTTTTCCCGCCTCGCGCGAATATTTGTCAAACAGCTCGCGGAAGCGATGATAGCTGCCCATACCCGGCTTCATCATCTTCGACAGCGGCCCCGCTTCGGTATGCTCCGGCGCGATCTTCAAATAACCGCCCACGTGGTGAGTGACCAGTTCTTTAATATAGCGCGGATCCTCCACCGCCAGATCGTAACGCACTCCGGATGCGATCAGGATCTTCCTGACGCCTTTAAGCGCCCTGGCCCGGCGGTATAAATCGATAGTCGGCTGATGATCGGTATCCATATGCGGGCAGATATCCGGGTAGACGCAAGAGAGGCGACGGCAGGTCTGCTCGGCGCGCGGAGACTTACAGCCCAGCATATACATATTGGCCGTCGGGCCCCCCAGATCGGAAATCACACCGGTAAAGCCCGGCACGCTGTCGCGAATCGCTTCGATCTCATGGATTATCGAATCTTCGGATCGGCTCTGAATAATCCGCCCTTCATGTTCGGTTATCGAACAAAACGAACAGCCGCCGAAGCAGCCGCGCATGATATTGATCGAAAAACGGATCATATCGTAAGCCGGGATCCGCCTGCGACCATAGGCAGGGTGCGGTACTCGCCGATACGGTAGACCGAAAACGCCGTCCATCTCTTCCGTAGTCAGCGGTATAGCCGGCGGATTCAGCCAGATATAGCGATCGCCGTGTTTCTGCATCAGCGCCCTGGCGCAGCCAGGGTTAGTTTCATGGTGCAGAATGCGCGAGGCATGAGCGTATAACACCTTATCGTTTTGCACCTTTTCGAATGAAGGCAGCAGCACATAGGTGCGATCCCAGGGCTTAGGGCGCGGCGGCTGCACCGTCACCGGCAGCGTCTCATTTACGGGCACCGACGGTGCCCCATCGGCGCAGGGCAGATCCTCGCCGTAGGGGTGAGGAATGGGATCGATGCGCCCCGGCGTATCAAGGCGGGTGGAATCGACGCCAGTCCATCCCGGCAGCGCGCTCTTGCAAATAAAGGCGGTATTACGCACGTCGGTGATATCGGTAATGGACTCCCCCGCCGCCAGGCGGTGCGCCACCTCCACCAGCGGGCGTTCGCCGTTGCCGAACACCAGCATATCGGCCTTGGCGTCAATCAGCACCGAGCGCCGCACTTTATCCGACCAGTAATCATAGTGGGCGATACGGCGCAGGCTGGCTTCGATACCGCCCAGCAGCACCGGCACGTCGCTCCAGGCCTCTTTACAGCGCTGGGTATAGACCAGGGTGGCGCGATCGGGTCGTTTGCCACCTTCGTTGCCCGGGGTGTAAGCGTCGTCCTTACGCAGTTTGCGATCCGCGGTGTAGCGGTTGATCATCGAGTCCATATTGCCGGCGGTCACGCCGAAGAACAGATTCGGTTTGCCAAGCCGCATGAAATCCCGCTTACTCTGCCAGTCCGGCTGGGCGATGATCCCCACCCGGAAGCCCTGGGATTCCAGCATCCGCCCGACGATCGCCATGCCGAAGCTCGGGTGGTCAACGTAGGCGTCTCCGGTGACAATGATAATGTCGCAGCTGTCCCAGCCCAGTTTATCCATCTCGGCCCGGGACATCGGCATAAAGGGGGCTGGCGTAAAGTCGTCTCCCCGATAGCGGGGCCAGGAGAAGAGCAGGCGTTCGGGCTGGATCAGCGTGGTACGGGGCATGGGGTATTCCGGGCGGTGAAAAAGCGTCAAAAAGAGAGCGGATTATACGCGCAATACCGCGCTAAAGGCAGGGGTTTTACCAACATCAGTACCGGAAACGCATGCTTCATACGCAAGCACAGTGATTACCTGAACTGTAGATTGCGCTTAAATTTGACGATCTCGCCATTTTTCTTTAACCGGTAATCGTCACCGTCATAGACGGTAAAAATCACGCCCAGATTTTTACTTTTATCTACAGAAAAGACCGGATTTTTTTCAATGCAATTTTTAGGGATTTTCATATCAAGAAAACAGAGTCTGTCATATTTTCCCTCTTCTTTATACCCATCACCAAATAACCAAAACGTTACCCAGAACCACCCCTCTTTATCTGGTTCAGGAATATCATATTTTTCTTTTAACATATCCTTGTTTTTCAGCCACCAGTTTATCTTTCCCTTATCAGTGAGAGGAGGATTTTTAAGTAGTACATCGCTAAAACCGCTGCTCCTGTGATGAACTGCCACAATCTCCACCGGACGCAGTGAAAGCCAAAAAAAGTAAGCGCACAGGGCCATCCCCACCAGACAGAATGCGTAAAGCACTTTTTTATTTCTCACTTTCATTACGTTCTCCTGTAATTTCAATACTGGCTTCCATATTGGTCATAAAAGGCTTAAAACCAAATTGATTATAGTGTTGTAGTACAAACCAGATGCGGAAAAAGCGGAACTGATTAAATTTAGTCTTTAATATATCGTGACTATCCAGACCAAAATGATCCTGAACTTTATAGTGCACTATCGCACGATAGCGATGATTATCAATCTGTAGCGATTTTAACGTAATATGCGTAGCCCAGGTGTCATGAACAGAGATCCCCATCCCGTTAAAATTATCCTGAAACCGGTCAAATTTTGGTAATTTGCCATTCAATATAGCTTCTTTAAATTTCTTTTTATTTTCTATTGGGATTTTTTTTCCCAGTCTATATTTCTTTCAAAGGCTTTTTCTAACAGAACGCGAGTACTATTTTTAGTATTATCCCGCAAAATATGCTCTCTCAACGCGCTGTCTAAAGACATATCCCTGAAGGGTTGGCCATCTCCCTTCTGCATATGGATGATCATCTTTTCGATCAGTGACTTATAAGGGCCGTAAAGGGCAAAAGGGCGGGATAAATGGCGGAATTCGTCGAACAGAATCGCAGCACACGCCTGCCGGGAGACCTTTTCACCCACGCAGCGGGAGCCATGAAACCGGGAATGCGGCTGACTGAACGGCGTGATTTTCGTCAATGTGAAAGGGTTCACTCTTGTGGAAATATCCAGCAGATGAAACTGCATGTTTAGCTGAGCGGCGGACAGATCTCCGCTGCGCATATCACAGGCGCTGTAGTCATCCATCCATTTTTGAGTTCTGAATATTGTACAGGGTAATGATAATGCGGCCATCTGCGCCTTTCCTTGTGCCGTTGTCCATGTCGCCACTGCCAAAGAATATTACACGGAGGGCCGCGAAAGCGTAAATGTTGTACCGCCTGAAAAGGGTAGATTCGGAATTCTGGAAACTTCTGGAAATATTAAAAGCCTCCCCGACGGCAACGCCGGGGATTGCTCTCTATAAGCACATCATCAGGGCGCCGGATTCGCCAGAATCTGACCGATAGAGCCCCTGTCCGCCAGTTCCAGGGTCTGGCTGGAATAGAGGAACGGAAAGTGCTGCCAGGAAGGCTGTTCGAAATAGACCAGCAGTTCGACCTGGCCATCCACCCACACGGTGTCTTTCCAGCCGCGATCTTCGCCAAACGGCAGCGCGCCGTTCACATCCTGAATCAGGAAGCGCGCCCCTTCCACGTGGAAAGCCTGGGGCGAGTCGGCGCGAACCGTCCAGCGCTCCCAACTGCCCTGCTGGGTGGTGATGTCAATGCGCTTCATATCCCACAGTTGACCGTTAATGCCCGGGGAGCTACCCAGCGCGATATCACGGCTGCGCACCGCCGCACCGTTGAGGATCTCGTCCGGCAGCAGACGCATCGGCAGATTGTCGGTCACCAGCGGTAGCAGCCCGGTGGGGCGCAGCGTCAGCACCAGGCTGGAGACCAGAATCGACGAAGGCTCAAAGAAACCGCGAATGCGATCCATAATGCCCGCCGACTCTCCGCAGGTCAGCGAAATTTCATCGCCATCGGTCATATCCACCAGCACTTCACGCCGTTCGCCAGGGGCGAGCGACAGCTGGCGTACCGGAACCGGCGCCGGTAAAAAGCCCTGATCGCCGGCGATCACATGCAGCGGACGACCGTCACTGAGCTGTAGCTGATAGCGCCGGGCGTTGGAAGCGTTCAACAGACGCAGGCGCACCCAGCCGCGGGAAACCTCCACATAGGGGCCCTGCACGCCGTTCACCAGCAGGCGATCGCCAACGAAGCCGCCACTGCCGGGTTCGCTATATTCCGGCGCGCCGAAGTTATCGAGCCGTTTGTCCTGAATAATCACCGGGAAGTCATCTACCCCGTAGTGATTCGGAATGGGTAATGATTTGCTGACTTCGTCTTCCACCAGCCACATCCCCGCCAGGCCGTTATATACCTGACGCGCAGAGCGATTGGGCGTATTGGCGTGATACCAGAGGGTCGCCGCCTGCTGACGTACCGGCAGCACCGGCGCCCAGTCGGCATTTGGGGTCATCATACGCGGCGCACCGCCCATCAGGGGGCCGGGCACCAGCAATCCGCTCACCGTCATCGCCACGTTTTCCTGCAGGCGATTACTGTAGATGAGCTTAACGTCGTCGCCGTTCCAGACCCTAACGGTCGGCCCCATGTAACGGCCGTTAAACCCCCATACCGGCACCTTGCCCCCGCCGGTGAACGACCAGTGAGTACGCTGCATCGTTAAGAAAAGCGGTTGCCCGCGACGGGACTCCAGCAGCGGCGGAACCGGCAGTTGCGGCTGCGATCCTTCCGCTTGTGCCCTCAGTGGCACCGCACCTGCACACAGTGCAATTCCGGATGCCTGAATAAAGTGACGCCGACTGAGTGACATATTTGCTCCATATAAACCCCGGCAACATCATCCGGTAAAAGTTAATTCGCCTGTTTCTTTTCCACCGTTGCGGCGCGCTCCCGCTCCGCAACCTCTTTGTTCAGTTCGTCGATCTTTTCCTGCATCAACGCCCGGCAGTGACTGGACAGTTCACGTACCTGGTCTTTACCGTACTGGCTGATATCCACCGGCGGCAGCATTTCGACGATAACCAGTCCGTTATTCCAGCGATTAAGCTTAATTTTATCATTGGTATTCGAAACGCAGATGGGAATAATGGGGACACCTGCGGCAATGGCCGCATGGAAGGCACCGGTTTTAAAGGGTAGCAGGCCGCGCCCCCGGCTGCGGGTTCCTTCAGGAAACATCCAGACAGAAATTTCGCGTTTATGGATCTGACGCACCACCTCGGCAATGGTGCTGTGAGCCCTGGCCCGGTTATTACGATCGATAAGCAGGTTGCCGGTCAGCCAGTAAAGCGGGCCGAAGAACGGGATCCAGGCCAGGCTCTTTTTCCCTACCGTTACCGTCCGCGGCTGTACAATATACGCGGCCGTGACCATATCGTAGTTATTCTGGTGGTTGGCGATATAGATAGCATTACCGTAGTTTTCCGCGCCCTCGGGTTTACGGGTTTCCACTTTCAGGCCAAAAACGCAGGAAAGCCGGGCAAACAGATGACCAAAAGTCGCCACATGGCGCGGGTTACGCGGGCTGAACAGGCACCAGATCGAACCGAATATGCATACCAGGATGCTGTAAACGACGACGATAATAAAGCGAAAAATAAATAGCATAACAACCTCTGAAACCGCAGCCGCTAACAAGTCATACCGGCGAATGCCGGCTGGCGTGTGATATATGGCGCGTTAGAACCAGGTTCGTAGAGTGGGATTCCCGGAGCCACTATTGTTATGCGCATTACGCTAACAAACAATGGCCCTGACGGGAAAAATAGTAAGCGGGATTTGCGCGGGGAAACAACACCTTCCCCGCGACAGTCAACCGCGCGCGAACTACTTCGTGCCGCCGGTATCTTGCCCACCCGCAGGCGCATCCACCTCAATGCTGTCGATTCGCTGCAAACCGCGCATCAGCGTACCACGGCGGCCGCGTTCGGCACGCACCTTCTGCAGCTCTTCCGGACGCAGCTTCAGCTTACGTTTGCCGACGTGAATGGTCACCCCGCTCTGCGGCGGCAGAATCAGAAGGTGCGCCAGACGATCCGCTCCCTTCGCCGCGTCGGCGGCGGGGATTGAGATAATCTTGTTGCCCTTGCCGCGTGACAGCTCAGGCAGATCGCTGACCGGGAACATCAGCATACGCCCGGCGGCGGTGATCGCCAGCAGCATATCATCCTGGCCGATAAGCTCCAGCGGCGGCATGACGTGCGCGTTTTCCGGCAGCGTAATCAACGCCTTACCTGCACGGTTGCGCGCCACCAGATCGCCGAAGGTGCAGACAAATCCATAGCCCGCGTCCGACGCCATCAGCAGCTTCTGGTCGTCTCCGGCCATCAATACCTGCTCCACCACCGCGCCCGGTGGCAGTGTGACCTTACCGGTCAGCGGTTCGCCCTGACTGCGCGCCGATGGCAACGTGATGGGATCGACCGCGTAGCTGCGCCCGGTAGAGTCCAGAAACACCGCCGGCTGGTTGCTCTTGCCCTGGGCCGAAGACAGGTATTCGTCCCCGGCCTTATAGTTCAGCCCCGTGGGGTCGATATCGTGCCCTTTGGCGCTACGCACCCAGCCCATCTTTGACAGCACCACGGTGATCGGCTCGGAAGGTAGCATGTCGTGCTCGCTCATCGCCTTCGCCTCTTCACGCTCGTGAAGCGGCGAACGACGATCGTCGCCGAAGGCATCGGCATCGGCCTGAATCTCTTTTTTCAGCAGGGTGTTCATCCGGCGCTCGGAACCCAGAATCGCCTGCAGCTGGTCGCGCTCTTTTTCCAGTTCGCTCTGCTCGCCGCGAATTTTCATCTCTTCGAGCTTCGCCAGGTGGCGCAGTTTCAGTTCCAGAATCGCTTCGGCCTGGGTTTCGCTGAGCGCAAAGCGCGACATCAACACCGGCTTCGGCTCGTCTTCGCTGCGGATGATGTGAATCACCTCATCGATATTCAGGAAGGCGACCAACAGGCCTTCCAGAATATGCAGGCGATTCAGCACTTTCTCCAGACGATAGTTCAGACGGCGACGCACGGTATCGCGGCGGTAGACCAGCCATTCGCTCAGAATTTCATGCAGGTTCTTCACCGCCGGACGCCCGTCCAGCCCGATCATATTGAGGTTAACGCGGTAGCTTTTTTCCAGATCGGTAGTGGCGAACAGGTGATTCATAACCTGTTCCATATCCACGCGGTTAGAGCGCGGCACAATCACCAGACGGGTCGGGTTTTCGTGATCGGATTCGTCGCGCAGATCGTCCACCATCGGCAGCTTTTTGGCACGCATCTGGCTGGCGATCTGCTCCAGCACCCGGGCGCCGGAAACCTGATGCGGCAGCGCGCTAATAACGACCGCGCCATCCTCTTTGCTCCACACCGCCCGCATTCGCACCGAGCCGCGGCCGGTCTGGTAGATTTTGCGAATGTCGGCACGCGAGGTGATAATCTCCGCCTCGGTGGGATAATCCGGCCCCTGAATGATATCCAGCAGCTGGTCGAGCGTGGTTTTCGGCTGCTCAATAAGCGTAATGGCCGCCTGGGCCACCTCTTTCAGGTTGTGGGGCGGGATATCGGTCGCCATCCCCACCGCAATGCCAGTAGTGCCGTTCAGCAGAATATTGGGCAGGCGCGCCGGTAGCCTCGCAGGTTCACGCATCGTACCGTCGAAGTTGGGCACGAAATCCACCGTCCCCTGCCCCAGTTCGCCCAGCAGCACCTCCGCATACTTAGAGAGTCGCGATTCGGTATAACGCATCGCCGCAAAGGATTTGGGATCGTCCGGCGCCCCCCAGTTTCCCTGACCGTCCACCAGCGGGTAACGATAGGAGAAAGGCTGCGCCATCAGCACCATGGCTTCATAGCAGGCGCTATCGCCGTGGGGATGATATTTACCCAGCACGTCACCCACGGTGCGCGCCGACTTTTTAAATTTCGCGCTGGCGCTCAGCCCCAGTTCCGACATGGCATAGACGATACGGCGCTGTACGGGCTTAAGGCCATCGCCGATAAACGGCAGCGCGCGGTCCATGATGACGTACATGGAGTAGTTCAGATAGGCGTTTTCCGTGAATTCATGCAGGGCGAGACGCTCTGCGCCATCATGAGTCAGATCGCTCATTAATAATCCTCAGACTGGCTTTCCATGAGTTAAGCGGGACAGTTGCGGTGATAATACAGTATCTGACGCCTGGGGTCACAAGGAAGCCAGATTATTGCCCTAAAAGCAAAAGTCTTTGCAGATTTTAGCCATTTTTTTGTGATGGGTATCACTATATGATTGGCTACAAACATAACAGTTCAGGAACAAATTATGAGCAACATTGTTATCATCAACGGCGGCAAAAAATTTGCCCATTCCAACGGCCAGCTCAACGATACCCTGACCGAAGTGGCGGAAGGCTTTCTGCGTGACGCCGGCCACGAGGTAAAAGTGACCCGCGCCGATGCAGATTACGATATTAAAGCCGAAGTGGAAAAATTCCAGTGGGCTGACGTGATTATCTGGCAGATGCCCGGCTGGTGGATGGGCGCGCCATGGACCGTGAAAAAATATATGGACGACGTGTTCACCGAAGGTCACGGCACGCTGTACGCCAGCGATGGACGCACCCGCTCCGACGCATCGAAGAAATATGGCTCCGGTGGCCTGATGCAGGGTACCCGCTATATGCTGTCCCTGACCTGGAACGCCCCGATGGAAGCCTTCACCGACGAAGCACAGTTCTTCCACGGCGTGGGCGTGGATGGCGTTTATCTGCCGTTTCACAAAGCCAATCAGTTCCTGGGCATGGAGAGCCTGCCGACCTTTATCGCCAATGACGTCATCAAAATGCCCGATGTTCCGCGCTATATCGCAGAATACCGCAAGCATCTGAGCGAAATTTTTGCTTAACTGTATCCCGGCATTCATTCCGGGGTCGCAGGAACGTCATCGCACGGCCTGACGCAGGATGAATTCAGGATAAGAGCCTGTTTTGCAAGGCAGGCGTTAAGGAGTTAATCAAACATGCTAACTGTTATTGCCGACATCCGCACCCGCCCTGGCCAGCACCATCGCCAGGCGGTACTGGACGCCTTCAGAGAAATCATTCCGACCGTGCTGAAAGAGGACGGCTGCCACGGCTATGCGCCGCTGGTGGATCATAACGCCCAGGTCGATTTTCAGACCTGCGTGCCGGATTCCATCACCATGGTGGAAAAGTGGGAAAGCGTTGCCCACCTGCAGGCCCATTTGCAGACGCCGCACATGAAAGCCTGGTCTGAAAAGGTAAAAGAGGACGTGCTGGAAACCCGCATTCGCATCCTCGAAGAGGGGGTATAAACCCAGCCTCGTAACAAAAAAAAAGCGATGCCCTGCATCGCTTTTCCCTTCCTGGTTGATTCCGAAAATATCCTCATCGCCATACGGCTTCTGAGGTGGATAAATTCCCGTACCAACGCGCTGTATTTACCCACATCGCCGCGGCGGCGCCGTGGGGCGTAAATCAGACCTCGATATCCGCCATATCACCTTTTTCCTGCAGCCAGTGGCGGCGATCTTCCGCGCGCTTCTTGGCCAACAGCATATCCATGACCGCACGGGTTCGCTCGTCGTCATCGTCACTGATGGTCAGCTGCACCAGACGACGGGTATTGGGGTCGAGGGTGGTTTCCCGCAGTTGCATCGGGTTCATTTCGCCCAGACCTTTAAAGCGCTGTACGCCCGGCTTGCCGCGCTTACGCTTAAGCTGCTCCAGGATACCGGCTTTCTCTTCTTCATCCAGCGCGTAGTAAACCTCTTTCCCCAGATCGATGCGGTAGAGCGGCGGCATCGCCACGTAAACGTGACCGCCTTTGACCAGCGCGCGGAAGTGGCGCACAAAGAGCGCGCACAGCAGCGTGGCGATGTGCAGACCGTCCGAGTCGGCGTCCGCCAGGATGCAAACCTTGCCGTAGCGCAGCTGGCTCAAGTCCTCGCTATCGGGATCGATACCAATAGCCACCGAGATATCATGCACCTCCTGAGAAGCCAGTACTTCGTCGGAAGAGACTTCCCAGGTGTTCAGGATCTTCCCCTTAAGCGGCATGATCGCCTGATATTCACGATCGCGCGCCTGCTTGGCGGAACCGCCCGCCGAGTCCCCTTCCACCAGGAACAGTTCGGTACGGCTCAGATCCTGAGCGGTGCAGTCCGCCAGCTTACCGGGCAGCGCCGGGCCGCTGGTCAGCTTCTTACGCACCACCTTTTTGGCCGCGCGCAGGCGGCGCTGGGCGCTGGAGATCGCCATTTCGGCCAGCTGTTCCGCAGCCTGCACATTCTGATTGAGCCACAGCGAGAAAGCGTCTTTCACCACGCCGGAAACAAAGGCCGCGCACTGACGTGAAGAGAGGCGCTCTTTAGTCTGGCCGGCGAACTGCGGATCCTGCATCTTCACCGAAAGCACATAGGCGCAGCGTTCCCAGATATCTTCCGCGGTCAGCTTCACGCCGCGCGGCAGGATGTTGCGGTATTCGCAGAACTCGCGCATGGCGTCCAGCAGCCCCTGACGCAGCCCGTTAACGTGGGTTCCCCCCTGCATGGTGGGGATAAGGTTCACGTAACTTTCCGTCAGCAGTTCCCCCCCTTCCGGCAGCCAGAGCAGCGCCCAGTCCACCGCTTCGGTTTCACCATGGAAGTCACCGATAAAGGGCTGTTCCGGCAGGGCTATCAGGCCATTTACCGCTTCGCACAGGTAATCCTTAAGACCATCCTGGTAGCACCAACGCTGTTCGGTCTGGTTGACCTCGTCTTTAAAGACGATCTCTACGCCCGGGCACAGTACCGCTTTGGCCTTCAGCAGATGCGTCAGACGCGATACGGAAAAGCGCGGACTGTCAAAGAACTGTTCGTCCGGCCAGAAGTGGACGCTGGTGCCGGTATTGCGCTTGCCGCAGGTACCGATCACTTCCAGATCCTGCACCTTATCACCATTTTCAAACGCAATTCGCCATACCTGCGCGTCGCGCTTCACGGTGACTTCCACCCGTTTCGACAGGGCGTTAACCACCGAGATCCCGACCCCGTGCAGGCCGCCAGAAAACTGGTAGTTCTTATTAGAAAATTTGCCCCCGGCGTGCAGTCGGCAGAGGATCAGCTCAACGGCCGGTACCCCCTCTTCCGGGTGAATATCTACCGGCATGCCGCGCCCGTCGTCGATCACTTCCAGCGACTGGTCCGCATGCAGGATAACCTCCACGCGCTTTGCGTGGCCCGCCAGGGCTTCGTCCACGCTGTTGTCGATAACTTCCTGGCCCAGATGGTTAGGGCGGGTGGTATCGGTGTACATGCCCGGGCGGCGGCGCACAGGCTCAAGCCCGGTCAGTACCTCAATGGCATCTGCGTTATAGGATTGCGTCATGATCTGTTCGTTCAGGTAGTCAAGCGTCGTGCTTTCCGGGCCTTAGCGGAGCCCCAGAAAATCGACAATCTGTGTGAAATAGCGCTCAAAGCCCACAAAAGCGTGGTTTCCGCCCTCTTCCACGCTCTGACGGCAGGCATCGTAATATGCCACGGCCTGGCGGTAATCCAGAACCTCATCATCGGTCTGCTGTAGCAGCCAGATGAGGTCCGGCGCCTCAAGCGGGTCGATCTGCATGACTTTAAGATCGTAAATATGGCGAGACTCTAGCACATATTGCTGCCCCGTCCACGGGTTCTCGTTATTCCCCAGAAAGTTGGTCAGCAGCTCGAACGGACGCACCGCCGGGTTGATCACCACGGCAGGCAACATAAAGCACTGGGACAGCCAGGTGGCGTAGTAACCGCCAAGGGAAGAGCCGACAAGGCCGAGATTTTCCCCTCCATGGGCCAGAACCAGACTTTCCATGAGCTGCGCCGCCTCTTCGGGGTAAGGCGGCAATTCAGGCACCAGCATCTCGATATCGGGATGATGTTCCGCCAGCCACGCCGACAGCGCCATCGCCTTGGCGGAGCGCGGCGAACTGTTAAAGCCATGCAGATAAAGCAGCTTAGCCATCAGTAGCCTTCCGACTCGGTATCCGGGCTGAAGTCCTGGGTCTCAAGACGACAGACTTCGGTGGTGATTGTACCGTCCGGCGCCAGTTCCAGCCAGCGCCAGCCGGGCGGAATGGTATCCAGGGTAAAATTGGCGCAGTGGGGTTTGAACTGCACGCAGGTGGAAGGCGTCGCCAGCAGTCGGCGACCGTTCCAGTCAAGATCCAGTTCCTGGTGAATATGACCGCACAGCAGCGTCCTGACGCGCGGCCAGCGTGCCAGGACATCGTCCAGCGCCGCCGAGTTGCGCAGACTATGTTGATCGAGCCAGCTACAGCCCGCCGGCATGGGATGGTGATGCAGCAACAAGAGGGTATGGCGCAGAGGCGCCCTTGAGAGCTGGCGTTCCAGCCATTCCAGCTGATAGTCGCTGAGTTCGCCGTGGGGCACGCCAAACACCTGGCTGTCCAGCAGCAGGATCTGCCAGGCCTCACCGGCGTAGATCACTTTGGCCGGCGAAATGCCCGCCTCCTGCAAAGCGCTGTACATCGCAGGCTGAAAATCGTGATTACCGGGCAGCCAGACGCAGGGCACTGAAAACCCTGCTATCCCATCGGCGAAATGCTGGTACGCCTGGGCACTCTGATCCTGCGCCAGATCGCCGGTCGCAACAATCAGATCCCAGTGGTTGTGCCGGGCACGAATCGCCGCGACCACCGCCTGATAACTCGCCCAGGTATTCACCCCCAAAAGGGCGCCGCTCTTGTCGGCAAACAGGTGAGTATCGGTAATTTGTAAAATCCTGATGCTGGCCCCACCGGCCACAGGAAGATTTAACTGGCTTTCCAAATGGTGTCCTTCAGCTTTCACGACGCTAACATACCCGTCATACTTCAGGCCGCATATTCGTTGGCACTGTCCTCAATCCCCGGGACTTGCCCTTCCGGGCGCCACTGGCGGCGTATCGAAGCGCCGCCCATATAAAGGTTGTGATTCACCTTAACCACATCGCCATACCAGAGCCCCCGAATACATTAGGGTAACACCGGTATCTCCATCGCTCCATGCGCCAGACAGTAGCGCAGCCAGTCAGCAAGGAACTGATTAATCTGATGCTTTTCGTCGCGTTGGTGCAACCTGTTATTAGGATAATCATAACGCGCTTTAAAGCGGAAGATCTGCTGACTTGAACACACTTCCGCGACCATCGCATCATGATACAGCCGCACCGTCATCGATGGCAGGCTCCAGTAGCTGACCGCCGGCCACGTCTGATCGATTTCCACCAGCGTAGTGTAGCGGGTAGATTCAAGAATCGTTATCCGATATTGCGCATCCTTTACCCGGTAACTAATGGTCTCGCCAGGCGAGTCCTGGCGCGGGAGCAGGCGCCGCAGCTGGGCGAAATTGGTTTCACTCAGCCTCATCATTTCGGGAAAATCAGGCACATAGCGCTTCATACCTGGGGGTAACCTCTTTTTGTATAGCCGCATCGCCCAACCTTCTGCTATCAACGGGGGAGGACGGTGCGGGAAATTCAACGTCACCGCTGAAGCGACCGCCAGTCTTAAAGCACGTAATGGCTTAACCTGCGCTGGCGTTCCAGTCGACTTTCAGCGTCTCGTGGTGCAACTGCAACCACTGCAGGGCAATGATCGAAGCTGCATTATCGATAACTCCCTCATTGACCCATCGATAAGCCTGCTCCCTACTTACCACATGGACACGAATATCCTCATTTTCTTCCGCCAGGCCGTGGATGCCTTTCGCCGTGGAGGCGTCCACTTCGCCGACCAGCACCGACAGACGTTCGCTGGTGCCGCCCGGACTTGCGAGATAGCTGGTCACCGGACGAACCCGACCGACGCTTAATCCGGCCTCTTCCTGCGCCTCGCGACGGGCCACCTCTTCATGGCTTTCACCCTCTTCGATCATACCCGCCACCAGCTCCAGTAGCCACGGGCTGTCGCTGGTGTCATACGCAGCGATACGAATCTGTTCGATCAGCACCACCTCATCGCGCACAGGGTCATAGGGTAGCAAGACCACGGCGTGGCCGCGCTCAAAAATTTCCCGTTTGATCTCTTCACTCATGCCGCCATTGAACAGGCGATGACGGAAACGATACATTTTTAACGAAAAAAAGCCGCTGTATACCGTTTCGCGTGCAATAATTTCTACATCGTTTTTACCAAAAGTGACTGCCATTTTTGTCGGTTTACTCATGATGTCATCCGCAGGTAATGGTGGTTAAATGATCGTTTTACAACAGGACGGCTACCGTTTCCGTCATGCTATGGTAGATTGACGGATATCAGCGACCGATGGCACATTACGCCAAGCCCGTCCTCAGGCGGACTCTGCTAGAATCTGCGATCATTTTCGGCACTTGTCAGCGCTAACAAAAAATTCAGCTTCACAACAAGGAATGCAAATGAAGAAACTGCTCCCCATTCTTATCGGCCTGAGTCTGACAGGATTCAGCGCCATGAGCCAGGCTGAAAACCTGCTTCAGGTTTATCAGCAGGCGCGTCTGAGCAACCCGGACCTGCGTAAATCCGCCGCTGACCGTGACGCAGCGTTCGAGAAGATCAACGAAGCGCGCAGCCCGCTGCTGCCGCAGCTCGGTCTGGGCGCGGATTATAGCTACAACTCCGGGTTCCGCGACAACAGCGGCGTCCACTATAACGCTACCAGCGCGTCACTTAAGTTGACCCAGACCATTTTCGATATGTCGAAATGGCGTGCGTTAACGCTCCAGGAAAAAACCGCCGGTATACAGGATGTCACCTGGCAGGCTGACCAACAGGAGTTGATCCTCAATACCGCCACCGCCTATTTTAAAGTGCTGAGCGCCATCGATACGCTTTCTTACATTGAAGCGGAAAAAAAGGCGATTTATCGCCAGTTGGATCAGACCACCCAGCGGTTTAATGTGGGCCTGGTGGCGATTACCGACGTACAGAACGCCCGCGCCCAGTACGACAGCGTCCTGGCGCAGGAAGTGACCGCGCGTAACGACCTGGATAACGCGGTGGAAGACTTGCGCCAGATCAGCGGTAATTTCTACCCGGAACTTGCGTCGCTGAATGTCGATCGCTTCAGCTCCGCGAAGCCCGATACGGTTAATAACCTGCTGAAAGAAGCTGAAAAGCGTAACCTGACGTTGCTGCAGGCGCGTTTGAGCCAGGATCTGGCCCGCGAGCAGATTCGCTACGCGCAAACCGGCCATATGCCAACCGTCGACCTGAGCGCCTCTTCCGGCGTCTCCGATCAGGACTACAATGCCAAAGGCCGTCAGTTCATGGGCAATAGCCATACCGGCCAGAATCAGATCGGCCTGAGCTTTAATCTGCCGCTGTACAGCGGCGGCGCGGTGACGTCTCAGGTGAAGCAGGCACAGTACGCTTTCGTGGGCGCCAGCGAACAGCTGGAAAGCGCGCATCGTAGCGTGGTTCAGAACGTTCGTTCTTCCTGGAACAACGTCAACGCTTCTATCAGCAATGTGAAGGCCTATGAGCAGTTAGTAACCTCTTCTCAGAGCTCTCTGGACGCGATGGAAGCCGGCTACTCGGTGGGTACCCGTACCATCGTCGATGTACTGGACGCCACCACCACGCTCTACAACGCCAAGCAGCAGCTTTCCAGCGCGCGTTATAACTATCTGATTAACCAGCTGAATATTAAGTATGCGCTCGGTACTCTGAACGAGCAGGATCTGCAGGCGCTGAACAATACCCTGGGTAAACCTATCGCCACCAGTCCTCAAAGCCTGGCCCCGGACAACCCACAGCAGGATGCCCAGGCCGACGGTTATAATACCGCCAGCGCCAGGAGCTCAGCCCCCGCCGCTCAGCCTGTCACCCGCCCGGCGACAGCCGCCAGCACTACCAGCGGTCGTAACCCGTTCCGCAACTAGTACCGACACAGGGGCGCCATACGGCGCCCCTGTTACGTAAGGCAACGTAAAGATCCCGCCTCTGCCTGCGCCTTGCGCTTTAATTTCAACCAGTCATCCTCTATCCTTTAGCCCACAATATTGTATATACCTCGGGATTCAGGAAGACAGGATGAAACGGACAAAAACAATTAATCACGCCGCATTCCGTAAGAACTGGCGCGCCCGCCATTTAACGCCGGTCGCACTGGCCGTTGGGGCCGTCTTTATGCTGGCTGGCTGCGAGCAGAGCGATGAAACCGTCTCGCTCTATCAGAACGCCGATCAGTGCGCCCAGGCCAACCCCGGTAAAAGCGCCGAATGCACCACGGCCTACAATAACGCCGTGAAAGAAGCCGCACGTACCGCGCCGAAATATGCAACCCGCGAAGACTGCGTGGCGGAATTTGGCGAAGACCAGTGCCAGCAGGCGCCCGCTCAGGCCTCTATGGCGGGTAACAGCGAACACCAGGCCGAAGCCCAGTCCAGCGGCAGTTTCTGGATGCCGTTGATGGCGGGCTATATGATGGGCCGAATGATGGGCGGCGGCATGGCTCAGCAGCCGCTGTTCTCATCACGTAATCCGGCCAGTCCGGCCTACGGCCAGTACACGGACGCCAGCGGCAAAAGCTATGGCGCGGCGCGTCCGGGCCGCAGCATGACGGTGCCGAAAACAGCTATGGCGCCGAAACCTGCGACCACCACCACTATCACCCGCGGTGGTTTTGGTGAATCCGTCGCTAAGCAGAGCGCCATGCAGCGTAGCGCGACCGGCAGTTCCAGCCGTTCCATGGGCGGCTGATCCATGGAAAGAGTCGCCATTAGCGAGCGTCCGGACTGGCGCGAAAAGGCCGCCGAATACGGCTTCAACTTCCACACTATGCACGGCGAGCCCTACTGGAGTGAAGAGGCGTATTACCGCCTGACGCTGGCCCAGATCGAAAAGCTGGAAGAGGTCACTGCCGAACTGCATCAGATGTGCCTGCAGGTTGCCAAACGGGTGGTCGCCAGTGATGAACTGATGGACAGATTCCGCATTCCAAAGCACGTGCGCGATTTTGTCCGCCAGTCCTGGAACAGCCATCAGCCTTCGCTCTATTCACGTCTGGATCTGGCGTGGGACGGCAGCGGCGAGCCAAAGCTGCTGGAAAATAACGCCGATACGCCCACCTCGCTGTACGAAGCCGCTTTTTTTCAGTGGATCTGGCTGGAAGATCAGATAGCCGCCGGCAATCTGCCGCCCGACAGCGATCAGTTCAACAGCCTGCAGGAAAAACTGATCGAACGCTTCGCACAGCTTAAAGCGCAGTCCGGTTTTAACCTGCTGCACTTCACCTGCTGCCGCGATACGGTAGAAGATCGCGGTACCGTACAGTATCTACAGGATTGCGCCAGCGAAGCCGGACTCGCCAGTGAGTTTCTCTATATTGAAGATATTGGTCTGGGGGAAAAAGGGCAGTTCACGGATATGCAGGATCAGGTAATCAGTAACCTGTTCAAGCTCTATCCGTGGGAATTTATGCTGCGCGAAATGTTTTCGACCAAGCTGGAAGATGCCGGTGTACGCTGGCTGGAACCCGCCTGGAAGAGCATTCTGTCCAATAAGGCATTGTTGCCAATGCTCTGGGAGATGTTCCCCAACCACCCGAACCTGCTGCCGGCTTACTTCGCCGACGAGGATCATCCGGAGCTGGAAAAATACGTGGTAAAACCGATCTTTTCCCGTGAAGGCGCTAATGTGCGCATTATCGAGAAAGGTCAGGAGATAGCCCGGGTGGACGGCCCTTACGGAGAAGAAGGCTATATCATCCAACAGTTCCACCCGTTGCCTAAGTTCGGCGATAGCTATACGCTGATTGGCAGCTGGCTGATAGACGACCAGCCGGCCGGCATCGGGATCCGTGAAGACCGGGAGCTTATCACTCAGGATCTGTCACGCTTCTATCCCCACAGCTTTATCGGCGAGTAGCCCTGAGCCGGGGGGAATGCCCCCGGTTGTTCTATTCACCCACCTGAACCGACAGCATGCTCAGGGATCCCATCTCTATCCCTTCAGTCGGTAACGTTACCGGTTCTTCTCCGTTCCAGGCGCCCAGGATATACAATAGCGGCAGGAAATGCTCCGGCGTCGGGTTTGCCAATATCCCCCCTTCATGCTCCAGATAATGCGCCAGTGGATGCCGGGCGGCCGGGCCGCGCCAGGTCAGGTTGTGTTTAACAAACTGGTTAAAAGATTCAGCCCAGGGATAAGCCGCTCCTTCCTCCTGACGACGCGCCATCCGCAGGTTATGAACGACATTTCCGCTGGCCAGCAGCAGTATCCCCTGTTCACGCAGGGCGGCCAGACGCTGCCCCACCTCCAGATGCCAGTGCGCAGGCTGCGTAGCGTCAATACTCAGTTGCACGACAGGAATATCTGCCGTGGGGTACATCTTAATCAATACGCCCCAGCTACCGTGGTCAAAGCCCCAGCCATCTTTATCCAGCGCCACCGGAACCGGCGCCAGCCGCTCCGCTATCTCTCGCGCCAGAGCCGGGCAGCCAAGGGCCGGATACCGCGTATCGTACAGCGCCTGCGGAAAACCGCCGAAATCATGGATAGTGCGCGGTTGTTCCATGGCTGTCGCAAAGGTGCCGCGGGTATACCAGTGGGCGGAAATCGCCACAATGGCCTTTGGTCGCGGTAGCGCCTCTGCCAGCTGTCGCCAGCTGCGGGTATATGGGTTATCTTCCAGCACGTTCATCGGGCTGCCGTGACCAAGAAAAAGTGCCGGCATTGGGCGAATCGTCATAAACAGGTGTCCTGAACATGGTAATGTTGTTCATGACACCATACCTATTTTCGGCCAGCGAAGATGCCGGAGAAGCGTGATGGAGACTGTCAGGAAATTTGAATGTAAGCATTCTGTAAAACACCGGCAGCGGTGTCGCTTTTTTTACGGCCACCCGATAGCATGAATAATAATCATTATCATCAAGGAGTTTGAGATGTCTGCCCCTCTGATCCTGACTCTGCTGGCAGGAGGTGCCACCTTTATCGGCGCCTTCTTCGGGGTGATTGGCCAGAAGCCTTCCAATCGGGTGCTGGCATTTTCACTCGGCTTCGCTGCCGGCATTATGCTACTGATCTCTCTGATGGAGATGCTGCCGGCCGCGCTGGATACGCCCGGGATGTCGCCGGTCATCGGTTACGGCATGTTTATGCTGGGACTGCTGGGCTACTTCGCGCTGGATCGCATACTGCCCCATGCCCATCCTCAGGATCTGCTCGACGGTACCCTGAACAAAAAAAAGCGTAATTTGCGTCGTACCGCGTTGCTGCTCACCCTGGGCATCAGCCTGCACAACTTTCCCGAAGGCATTGCCACCTTTGTCACCGCCAGCAGCGATCTGGAGCTGGGCGCGGGCATCGCCCTGGCCGTGGCGCTACATAATATTCCCGAGGGACTGGCGGTGGCTGGGCCTGTCTATGCCGCTACCGGCTCGCGGCGAAAAGCCATTTTCTGGTCAGGTATCTCGGGGTTCGCTGAAATTCTTGGTGGGGTTCTGGCCTGGCTTATCCTCGGCAGCCTGGTCTCGCCGGTGATGATGGCCGCCATCATGGCGGCGGTGGCCGGAATAATGGTAGCGCTGTCGGTAGATGAACTGATGCCGCTGGCCAGGGAGATCGATCCGCATAACAACCCAAGCTACGGCGTGCTGTGCGGTATGTCAGTGATGGGATTCAGCCTGACGCTGTTGCAGAGCGCGGGTATCGGCTGAATCTACGCCGCCACAATGCAAAAACCCCGCTCTGGCGGGGTTTTTTATGCAACTTAAGGAATCAACATCCGTTTAGCTGGCTTTACGCTCATGCTCACGGCGATAAGCCACCAGATCTTCGATAGTGACCACGGCCATATCGTGCTGGCGGGCAAAAGCGATGCACTCCGGCGCGCGCGCCATAGTACCATCATCGTTGGTCAGTTCGCACAGCACGCCCGACGGCTTCAGGCCAGCCAGAGTCACCAGATCGATGGTCGCTTCGGTGTGGCCGCCGCGGGTCAGCACCCCACCTTCGCGTGCGCGCAGCGGGAACACATGGCCCGGGCGATGCAGATCAGAGGGTTTGGCGTTATCGGCGATGGCGGCGCGTACCGTAGTCAGGCGGTCTGCTGCGGAAACCCCGGTGGTTACGCCTTCGGCAGCCTCTATGGTCACGGTGAAGCCGGTGCCGTAGGCGCTGGTGTTGTTCTCAACCATCATCGGCAGGTCAAGCTGCTGGCGACGCGCTTCGGTCAGGCACAGGCAGACAATACCGCTGCCGTGACGGATGGTCAGCGCCATCTGCTCTACGGTCATATTTTCAGCGGCAAAGATCATATCGCCTTCGTTTTCGCGATCTTCATCATCCAGCACCATCGCGCCGCGCCCTTCGCGCAGTGCGGCCAGTGCATTTTCGACACGCTGGAAAGGCGTGCCAAATTCGGAAAGCAGAGTCTGATTCATGGTAAATTAACCTCATTAAAATTATGGATTACCAGAACCAGGGCTGTCTTAGGAGTGTGCCGAAAAAACGGCATTACAATAACGTGAGCGGGTAGCGCCCGACAGAATCGTTATCCTCTCCCATCCGGACTTTAACCGTCGGCTCCGGAATTACACCGGATCTGCTAACCTCCGGATGAATTCCGGAGTGCTCGCGGGCTTTCAGTCATCCTGCTGGATTCGAACTGATTTACCGCCGGTGGGGAATTTCGCCCCGCCCTGAGAATAAGCAGGATCACTATAACGCTAATTACTTTACCCGGCAATGAGGTTTCGGGATCGATGTTTGCGGCAGAAGCCAAAAGCATGATTACAGGTTTATCCGCCGCGCATCAGGCATTACAATTAACGCAATACGCCCTAAATAATTCGAGTTGCAGGAAGGCGGCAAGAGAGTGAATCCCCAGAAGCTTACTCAAGTAAGTGACTGGGGTGACAAATCTGTCAGGAACAGATTTGAACGCACGATAAGTGCGGCCCTGAAAGGGTGAGGCCCATGGATGGGCCGAATAACTGAGCGCAGCCAACGCATATGCAACTTGAAGTATGACGGGTATACACCTTATTTATCTCAGGGAAACCCGCTATGATTGACCCGAAAAAAATTGAACAGATAGCCCGTCAGGTCCATGAGTCGATGCCGAAAGGGATTCGCGAATTCGGGGAAGATGTGGAAAAGAAAATCCGCCAGGTGCTGCAGTCGCAGCTTAATCGCCTGGATCTGGTAAGCCGCGAGGAGTTCGACGTGCAAACCCAGGTTCTGCTGCGCACCCGCGAAAAGCTGACCGCGCTGGAGCAGCGTCTGAATGAGCTGGAAAACAGGGATAAAACCCCAGTCGACGACGATCAGCAGACGCCGCAGGCCTGATTCAATAAGCGGGAGGAACACCTCCCGCTATCGCGTTATTCGCCTTTCGCCTCCTCGCGGATCCGGCGAATGATGTTGGTGGTGGAACAGCCATCTTCGAAGTTCAGAACCTTCACTTCGCCACCGTTGGCCCACACCTCTTTACTGCCCGCAATCTCTTCCGGCTTATAATCCCCCCCCTTCACCAGCAGATCCGGCAGGATCTCCGCGATCAGGCGCTGCGGGGTATCCTCTTCAAAAGGCACCACCCAGTCCACGGCTTCCAGAGCCGCCAGAACGTCCATCCGCTGATCCTGCGGATTTACCGGGCGGCTGTCGCCTTTCAGTCGGCGGGTAGAGGCGTCGCTGTTCACGGCGACTATCAACCGGTCCCCCAGCTTACGGGCGTTGGCCAGATAGGAAACATGGCCCGCGTGCAGAATGTCAAACACGCCGTTGGTCATCACCACCTTCTCGCCGCGTTTGCGGGCATCGGCCACGGCCTGCTTAAGCCCTGCTTCGCTCATCACGCCGAACCCCGTCTCTGAACGACCGCGTACCGCGTTTTCCAGTTCAACCGGCGACACCGTAGAGGTTCCCAGCTTGCCGACCACAACGCCTGCCGCAGCATTGGCGAAGAAACAGGCCTCTTCCAGCGAATTCCCGGCTGCCAGCGTTGCCGCCAGCACGCCGATAACGGTATCCCCGGCGCCGGTCACGTCATACACTTCCTGGGCCTGGGTCGGCAGATGAAACGGCGCCTTACCCGGCTGCAGCAGCGTCATACCCTGTTCAGAGCGGGTCACCAGCAATGCGGACAGTTCGAAGTCGCTAATCAGCTTCATACCGCGCTCAACGATCTCGTCAACGCTGCGGCACTTGCCTGCCACCGCCTCGAATTCAGAGAGGTTAGGCGTCAGCAGCGTCGCGCCACGATAACGCTCAAAATCGGCGCCTTTCGGATCGATAAGTACCGGAACGCCCGCTTTGCGCGCCAGCTGAATCATCTGCTGTACGCTGGCCAGCGCCCCTTTGGCGTAGTCGGAAAGCACCAGCGCACCGATCTGCGGTAGCGCCTGATTGATGCGCTCATGCATCGGCTCGGCATCGACCCCTTCGAATCCCTCTTCGAAATCCAGGCGGATCAACTGCTGGTTACGCGACAGCACCCGCAGTTTGGTAATGGTGGGATGAGTCGGCACCGAGACGAAATCGCACTTCACATTGACGTCGGCCAGCGCTTTGCTCAGGGCCCGCGCCGCATCGTCGATGCCGGTCAGGCCAACCAGCCGCGACGAAGCGCCAAGCGAGGCGATGTTCATCGCCACATTAGCCGCGCCGCCGGGGCGCTCTTCAATCGTGTCCACCTTCACCACCGGCACCGGGGCTTCCGGGGAAATGCGGCTGGTGGGGCCATACCAGTAGCGATCCAGCATGACATCCCCAACCACCATGACGCCTGCGCGCGTGAATTCGGGCAGCGTTACTTTCATTTCTGACTCTCCAGCGAGAAACTTCGAATCTGGCGCGATAATAGCATAATTACACCGCCTGGCACCCCAACCACCTCTGCCAGCTGGCAGTGACCTGCGCCCGTTCGCGTTCGAAAAGTGCAGGATCCACATGGCCCGGCAGTTCCTGCAGAGCCAGGTGATGCAGCTCGTCGCGCAAATGGGTGTAAGCATCGGTCAGCGCCTGCGCCTCTTCCTGCTCCATGACCCCGCTTCTGGCCAGCAGCTCCAGAATCCGCACATTGTCAGACCAGCGCGTTAACAGCGGCCGGGTATGGGCATGAGCCAGCACCAGATACTGGGTGATAAATTCGATATCGGTAATACCGCCTTCATCAGCTTTAATATCGAAACGTCCCCGGTGCTTGTTGCCCAGATGAGCACGCATTTTTTCCCGCATGCCGCGCACTTCTTCGCGCAGAGCGGCGGCATCACGCGGTTTTTCCAGCACCTGACGACGAATCTGGTCAAAGCCTTCTGCGAGGGCAGGCTCTCCCCACACCATTCTGGCGCGCACCAGCGCCTGATGTTCCCAGGTCCAGGCTTCGTTCTGCTGATAGTCGCTGAATGCTTCCAGGGTGGTAACCAGCATGCCCGCCGAACCGGAAGGCCGCAGACGGGCATCCACTTCGTAGAGCACGCCGGAAGAAGTGCGGGTGCTGAACAGATGCATAATGCGCTGGGCCAGTCGCAGATAGAACTGACGCCCGTCTATCTCCCTGGCGCCGTCGGTCATCACCGTGGCCGGACAATCGTGCAGAAACACCAGGTCGAGATCGGAGCCGTAGCCCAGTTCCCATCCCCCCAGCTTACCGTACCCCACCACCGCAAAGCCGCGCCCTTCGCGATCGCGCAGGTGTGTGGGCTGGCCGAAGCGCGCCACCATCTGATTCCAGGCCATGCGTACCACGGCATCAATCATCGCTTCGGCCAGCCAGGTAAGGTGATCGCTGACCTTCATCACCGGCAACGTCCCGGCGATATCGGCGGCCGCCACCCTCAGCAGTTGGGCCTGCTTAAACTGGCGCAGCGCTTCAAGCTGCTGCTCTTCGTCTTCTTCCGGCACCCGCAGCAGGTACTGACGCAGCTCGTCGCGATAAGCGTCGGTCGCGGTGGGCTGATAGAGGGTATTGGGATCCAGCAGTTCGTCGAGCAGCAGTGGATAGCGCCCCAGCTTATTGGCCACCATCGGCGATGCGGCGCACAGTCGAATCAGATGCTTCAGGGCGCCGGGAAACTCGGTCAACAGCTCCAGATAAGTGGTGCGCGAAACGATACCGCTCAACAGCGGCGTGATACGCGCCAGCGTCAGCGCGGCATCATCGCGCACGCAAATTTCGCTCAACAGGCGCGGCATTAGCTGATCCAGCACCTGACGGCCGCGCGGGCCAATGGTGCGCTTGTCGGTTTCACGCCGGAAGCCGGCCAGCTGCGCCAGCAGCTGCTGGCGCGCTTCTTCACTCAGATGTGCCAGCTCCGGCATACGTTCGTCGGCGTCCAGCGCATCCAGCCACAGTCCTCGCCAGCACTCAGTCACCGCCTCTTCTTCACCACCGGGCTCGTCATCGCCGATCAGCGCATCGAAAATACGCCGTACCGCGGCCATATGCTGTTCCAGCCGGGTGTGCAGGCACTGCCAGTCTGCCATGCCCATTCCCCAGGCCAGGCGAGCGCGATTCAGCGCGTCCTGCGGCAGAGTCTGGGTCTGTTCGTCGTTAATGCTCTGCAACAGATTCTCAAGACGACGCAGGAACAGATAAGCTTCACGTAGTGCGTCAACATCTTCCGGCGCCAGCAGATGCAGCTCGCCGATGGCCGTCAGGGTAGGCAACAGGGAACGCTGCTGCAATTGCGGTTCCCGGCCGCCGCGAATCAGCTGGAATACCTGAGCGATAAATTCTGCCTCTCGGATGCCCCCCGCTCCCAGCTTGATATTATCGGTCAGGCCGCGGCGCCGCACTTCGCGGGCGATCATTCCCTTCATGCTGCGCAGGGACTGAATCACGCTAAAGTCGATATAGCGCCGGAACACGAAGGGCCGCAGCATGGCGCGTAGCTCCTGGCTGGCGGCATCATCCTGGGCGCCCATTACGCGGGCTTTTACCATGGCGTAACGTTCCCAGTCGCGCCCCTGCTCCTGATAGTAATCTTCCAGCGCCGCGAAGCTCAGTACCAGCGGGCCGCTGTCGCCGAACGGACGCAGCCGCATATCCACCCGATAGACGAAGCCGTCCGCCGTCGGCTGATCCAGCGCCTTAATCAGGCGCTGCCCCATACGGGTAAAGAACTGGGCATTATCCAGCTCCCGCCGCCCTCCCCGGGTCGTGCCGCCTTCCGGCCAGGCGAAAATCAGGTCAATATCCGACGAGAAGTTAAGCTCGCCGCCTCCCAGTTTGCCCATGCCCAGCACCAGCAGCGTCTGAGGTTCGCCGCTGGCATTGCAGGGCGTTCCCCATTCCCGACAGCAGGCGGCATACAACCACTCTCGGGCGGCGACAATCAGACATTCCGCCAGTTCACTCAGTTGGGTCAGCGTTTGCTCCGTGCTGGCGTGATGCAGAATCTGGCTCCAGGCGATGCGGGTCAGAATCCGGCGCCGGAAACGGCGCAGCTCGCGCATCAGATCGGCTTCGTCCTCCACGCTGGCCAGTTCTGCAGCCAGCCAGCCGCTATATTCCCGCCATTCATCCGGCCGGGGAGGCGACTGCTGTAGCGCCGCCAGCAGGGCAGGTTCCGCCGTCAGACTGTTGAACAGAAAATCACTAAAAATCAGCGCGCCCCGGGCCTCTTCGCTCAAGGATGCGGGATCGATTTCCTGAGGGAAAAGCGCCGTCAGGGTCTGCCAGTGCTGCTGTAATATGGGGGAAAGCGGCGTCATAAGGTAGTCCTTGTCCGGTTAGCGTTGCCCGCTGTGATTCCAGAACGGCGCCTGAGTTAACGCCTGCCTGCGTGCATGTTCAATATCGCCCTCCCGGCCATGGGGGATGGCGTCGGCCAGCGCCTGCCAGCTTGCAAGCCAGGGCCGCCAGCGCGCTTCTTTATAGCCGGCGGTCAGGATTCTCGCCATATCCAGACAGCGCTCAAGTCGAAGTAACTGCTCACTAGCATGCTCATTACCACGACCAGAAAAGGCCGCTTTCAGCTCCGCAGCCAGCCGGGATAGTTGGGTATCCGCAAAGCGTTTGAAAGAGCCTTCCAGTTTACTGCGCATTTTCGCGTCCAGCCATGGACGCCAGGCGTGGGTCGCCAGCCATTCGGTCAATGCCAGCTGAGCACCGCTGTTGCTAAGACTCCACGGCAATTCATCATCCAGCGGCTGCGCCGCGAGCGCCTCTTCCAGCTGGCTTAACTCACCACGTAAGTGGGTACTCGCTTTTCTTGGGATTGCGCCGCCAAAAAGGGCCAGCGCATGGCGAACCAGCACGACGCCGCGTGCCACCTGACGCGCGGCGTCGCTGTTACCCCTGGCCCACAGCTCTTCATGATACTGCCAGTGGGAAAGCGCCATCGCCAGCGCGGCTTCCATTCCCTGCTCCAGAGTCGCCTTCGGCAGCCAGTCCATCCCCGACAGTTCACGAGCTTCGCGTGGCAGGTTGCCGCGCGCCAGATGATAACCACGCGCCGCCTTACTGAGGCTTCCCTGACGCAGGCCTTCGCCCAACAGCTTTTCACGGGCCAGGCTCAGTACGTCTTCCACACGTCCTTCCAGCAGCTCCAGCTCCAGTTCACACAGTGGTTCCTGATGTTCGCCAGCGACGATTTCACCCTGATCGAGCGCAATCTCAATACGGCTTTCACCGTAAGTAACCACCCACTTTTCCCGCTGAAAGTCAGTGCGAAATAGCGGCGCCAGCGTTTCTGACAGCACATCGACGTCAAGCCCCTGGGGCCACATCTCAGCCGGGAAGCGCGTCAGTTCCAGCTCAGGGCGCTCCAGCGCTATGTTATATTCCGGGCGCTGGTGCAGACCGCCGATGGTCTGTCCCGCCGTTTTCATGGTCATCTCGTAACGCCCGTCGTCGCCGCGCACCCGTAGCCCCATATCATGGCGACGTAGCTGTAAATCCGGGGTTTCATAGTAGATATTCAAAAGGTTACGGACGCTGCCATGCTCCCCTTCCAGCGCATTCAGCTCGGCGCGCAGCGAGGCGAGCGCATCCTGGCGTACGATAAATTTTAATTCGATTTCCTGGGCCATAATCTGTTTCGTCACCCTGCTGTTTACCATTGGTCAAAAACCAGCGAACTTATGATTCAAATACTTGTCATTAGAAAGGCTGCATTCCGTCATTATACATGGCAGGATACAGTCTGACATTTTGCGCCAAATTGCCGCGTCGTGCGCGATTTGACGGGCGTAAAACCTGAGGCGGTGACGACAGTCGCGGGAAAAACACACCAGGATGATTCTCATTCAGGTTTGTTACCCGCCTCGTCAGACTGATGTCACCATAATTTTTCCACGTTTTATGACAATAACGACGATCTAATGCAGAAATTACGCCTGATTAGCCTGATCTTGCTCTCTTTGAGCGCAGCCACTGCGGCCCATGCGGAGGAAAAACGCTTCGTCTCCGACGAACTGACGACCTGGATCCGCAGCGGCCCCGGCGACAACTACCGTCTGGTGGGTACGGTTAACGCCGGCGATGAGGTCACGCTGCTTCAGACCAACGGCAAATATGCTCAGATCCGCGAAGCAGACGGGCGTACCGCCTGGATTCCGGTCGATCAGCTTAAAAGCGAACCCAGTCTGCGCACCCGGGTTCCGGATCTGGAAAACCAGGTAAAGACGCTGACCGACAAGCTTAACAATATCGACGCCACCTGGAATAAGCGTACCGCCGATATGCAACAGAAAGTCGCGAAGAGCGATGGCATTATTAACGGCCTGAAGGACGAGAACCAGCAGCTAAAAAATCAGTTGGTTGTCGCCCAGAAAAAGGTCAATGCCGCGAATATCCAGCTGGATGATAAGCAGCGCACCATCATTATGCAGTGGTTTATGTACGGCGGCGGCGTTGCCGGCGTCGGCCTGCTGCTGGGCCTGCTGCTCCCGCATATGATCCCCAGCCGTAAACGCAAAGACCGCTGGATGAACTAACCCTCCTCAGGCGGGCGTTCCTGCGCCCGCCGCTCAGCTTTCCTTAGCCTTCTCCTCTACACTTACGTATCATCGACTGAACAATAGTGGTAAGGAGAATTGCAGGTGAAGATTTATCTGGTCGGTGGCGCGGTACGTGATGGGTTGCTAGGTCTGCCGGTCAAAGACAGAGACTGGGTGGTCACTGGCGCTACACCACAGCACATGCTGGAATCCGGCTATCAGCAGGTCGGGCGCGATTTTCCCGTCTTTCTTCACCCCGAGACTCACGAAGAGTACGCCCTGGCGCGAACCGAGCGTAAAGCCGGGCACGGCTATACCGGTTTTATCTGCCACGCGGCGCCGGACGTTACCCTGGAGCAGGATCTTAAGCGCCGCGATCTTACTATTAACGCCATCGCTATGGACGAACACGGGGAGATTATCGATCCCTTGGGAGGACGCCGGGATATTGAATGCCGCGTGCTGCGTCATGTCTCCCCCGCGTTTAATGAAGATCCGTTACGGGTGCTGCGGGTCGCGCGCTTCGCGGCTCGTTACGCCCACCTTAATTTCCGTATTGCCGATGAAACCCTGGCGCTGATGCGCTCGATGGCCGAGAACGGCGAGCTGGCGCATCTGACGCCGGAACGGGTATGGAAAGAGACAGAAGGCGCCCTGATAAGCCGTAATCCCCAGATTTATTTCCAGGTGCTGCGCGATTGCGGCGCGCTGGCGGTGCTGTTTCCGGAAATAGAGGCGCTGTTTGGCGTGCCAGCGCCGGAAAAATGGCATCCGGAGATCGATACCGGCGTTCATACGCTGATGACTCTGGCGATTGCGGCGCAGCTCAGCCCGGCGCTGGATGTGCGCTTTGCGGCCCTGACTCACGATCTGGGTAAAGGCCTGACCCCGAAGCATCTCTGGCCACGCCATCACGGGCACGGCCCGGCGGGCGTTAAGCTGGTCGAACAGCTCTGCCAGCGCCTGCGGGTACCAAACGAAATTCGCGACCTGGCGAAACTGGTGGCCCGCTATCACGATCTGATCCACACGCTACCGATACTACGGCCTGAAACCCTGGTGAAGCTGTTTGACGATATCGACGCCTGGCGTAAGCCACAGCGCGTAGAGCAAATCGCTCTGACCAGCGAGGCGGACGCCCGCGGACGCACCGGCTTCGAATCCAGCGACTATCCGCAGGGACGGTGGCTTCGCGACGCCTGGCAGGCGGCGCAGTCGGTGTCGACCAAAGCGGTAGTCGAAGCGGGCTTTAAAGGCGCGGAAATTCGCGAGGAGCTCACACGCCGCCGCATTCAGGCGGTCGCGCAGTGGAAGGCGCAGGCCTGCCCTCAGCCTGCGGGCTGAAGGCAGAACGCGATCTTACATAAAGACGGCCCAGACCGCCGCCGCAACGATAAAGCGATAGATGGCGAATGGGATAAACGAAATGCGCTTAATTAGCTGCAGGAAGGTCTTAATGGCGATCAGCGCCACGATAAAGGCGGTAACGAATCCCACCGCAAACATCGGCAGGTCGCCAACGCTCAGGAATCCCCAGCTCTTGTAAAGATCCAGAATCGTCGCCCCCATCATCATCGGCACCGCCAGGATGAAAGAGAACTCAGACGCGGCATAGCGGCTCACGCCCATCAGCATACCGCCGGAGATCGTGGCCCCGGAGCGCGAAAAGCCAGGCCACAACGCCAGACACTGAAAGCAGCCGATCATAAAAGCCTGGCGGTAGGTCATATCGTCGATCCCCACAGCGCGCGGCTGCGATGGCTTCAGACATTCGGCGGCGATCAGCAGCAAACCGCCCACCACCAGGGCGTACATCACATTCACCGGATTAAACAGCGACTTGATGGCGTCGTGGAATACCAGCCCCAGCACCACGGCCGGAATCATCCCCAGCAGAATATGAATGAGCGTCAGCCGTCCGCTGCCTTCACCTTCGTGGGGCGGTTTACCAAAGTGAATGCCAATGAGCCCGAACAAACGGCGCCAGAACATCACCACCACGGCCAGAATCGAGCCCAGTTGAATAACCACTTCGAAGGTTTCTGCTTTGTCTCCCTCAAAACCCAGCAGGTGGCCCACAATAATCATATGCCCGGTACTGGAGACCGGCAGAAACTCAGTCAGCCCCTCCACGACCCCCAGTATGGCAGCAACCACCAGCGAATGAACATCGCCCATCAACATTAACCCTCTAAATAATAAGCAATAAAAACAGCCGCAACCCGCAGCTCAAAAAAGGTGCACGCAGTATGACCTTGCATACCGCGTTTGGTTTACCCGAATAACCCTAAAATTAGCCTTTCAGATTTGTGCCACGCTCGATAATCACCCCCACGCTGGCGGCCCTTGCCACGGCGCCCGGCTTGCTGACTTTAATGCGCACCCAGGGCGAGTTAAAGCGGCTCATCAGCAGTTCGGCCACCTCTTCCGCCACCCGTTCGACCAACGCAAAACGCCCCCCCTCTACGTAGGCGACCACCGCATCGCTGACGTCCGCATAGCTCAGACAGTCGTTCACATTATCGCTTGCCGCCGCTTTTCGGTTATCCCAACCCATTTCGATATCGAAAATCAGCTTCTGTTCGATGGTCTGTTCCCAGTCGTAAACGCCAATGGTGGTAATTACCGAAAGTTGCTCTATAAATACAATATCCATCACGACCTGCCCGTTACGTTGTGCACAGCATAAATAAGTTATGTTACAAATAGGCGACAAGCGCCATCCCTTGTATGCCGCTCCGTTACTGGCGCCAGACCAACCAGAGGCGGTCGGTAAGGCGGCGCAGGAAGCATCTTCAGGGATACCACTCGCGGCGAAATATGCGTATTATCCACAGATGCAGAAAATAAAACGACATTTTCACAACGGAACAGCGTTATGAGTGCAATCGCGCTTGGGATGATTATCCTCGCGTATCTTTGTGGCTCAATTTCCAGCGCCATTCTGGTCTGCCGACTCGCCGGCCTGCCGGATCCCCGCCAGAGCGGCTCCCATAATCCGGGGGCCACCAATGTGCTTCGCACCGGCGGCAAGGGCGCAGCCGCAGTGGTACTGATTTTCGATATTCTGAAAGGCATGCTGCCGGTGTGGGCGGCATACGGGCTGGGCGTTCCGCCGTTCTGGTTAGGCATTGTGGCGATCGCCGCCTGCCTGGGCCATATCTGGCCGGTCTTCTTCGGTTTTCGCGGCGGTAAAGGCGTCGCCACTGCATTCGGTGCCATTGCGCCTATCGGCTGGGATCTGACCGGCGTGATGACCGGCACCTGGCTGTTGACGGTACTGCTGAGCGGATATTCTTCGCTGGGCGCCATCGTCAGCGCGCTGATAGCCCCCTTCTATGTCTGGTGGTTTAAACCTCAGTTCACCTTCCCGGTGGCCATGCTTTCCTGCCTGATTCTGATGCGTCATCACGACAATATTCAACGCCTGTGGCGCGGTCAGGAGACAAAGATCTGGAAGAAGCTGAAGAAAGGGAAGAAGGGAAAAGACGGGGAACAGAAGTAGCCGTCTGCCCCCTCACCCCGGCCTTCTCCCGCGGGGAGAGGGGGAAAACACCAGCCCCCTCTTTCGCAGAAAGGGCCCTCCGTCAGGCGGCGGGTAATTCCGCCAGCGGCCAGCGCGGTCGCACGCTCACGCTCAGATCCGCACAGTCACCCGCCTTCAGACGCACCATACCAGCGTAGGCAATCATCGCGCCGTTGTCGGTGCAGAATTCCGGGCGCGCGTAGAACACCTCGCCATTGCGTTTGGCCATCATCTCCGCCAGCCTGGCCCGCAGAGTACGGTTGGCGCTAACGCCGCCCGCCATCACCAGCCGCTTAAAGCCGGTCTGATCCAGCGCCCGGCGGCACTTGATCATCAGGGTATCCACCACCGCATCCTCAAAGGCGCGGGCGATATCAGCGCGCGCCTGTTCGTCGCCGGCGTGGTCACGAATGGTATTAGCCGCGAAGGTCTTTAATCCCGAGAAACTAAAATCCAGCCCTGGCCTATCGGTCATCGGCCGCGGGAAGGTAAAGCGGCCAGGAGTCCCCTGGAGCGCCAGCTTAGAGAGCAGCGGCCCGCCGGGATAGTCGAGCCCCAGCAGCTTGGCGGTCTTATCGAACGCCTCGCCCGCCGCATCGTCAATGGATTCGCCCAGCAACTGATACTGGCCAATGCCGGTTACACTGATAAGTTGGGTATGGCCGCCGGAAACCAGTAGCGCCACAAAGGGAAATTCAGGCGGCGTCTCTTCCAGCATCGGCGCCAGCAGATGACCTTCCATATGGTGAACCGCAATGGCCGGCACTTCCCAGGCGAAAGCCAGCGAACGACCAACGGTCGCCCCCACCAGCAGCGCCCCCACCAGCCCAGGGCCTGCGGTGTAAGCCACGGCATCGATATCCTTTGCCGTCAGCCCCGCATCGCTCAGCGCCGCCTGGATAAGGGGCACCGTCTTGCGTACATGGTCACGCGAGGCCAGCTCCGGCACCACACCGCCGTAGTCGGCATGCAATTTTACCTGGCTGTACAACTGATTAGCTAACAGCCCCTGGCCGTCGTCGTAAATGGCGATGCCGGTTTCATCGCAGGATGTCTCTATACCCAGTACACGCATGTCTTTACTTTTACCTCTGTTGATAGCGCGCAGTGTATGCCCGCAGTCGGCGGCCAGTATACTCTAAATAATTCAAGTTGCATCACGACGGCAACTGAGTGACAAACCGGTTTACCGGTTTGAACAGCGCTTGCGCTGGCCCGCAGGGTGAGCCAAAGGCTCATAATCCCCGGGGCATAGCCGTTCTATGTGACCGGGGGAAACGACAAATCTGCCGGGAGCAGATTTGAACCTTGCCAGTAAGAGCCCCACAGGAGCAAGGCCGGGGATGGGCCAAATAGTTACAGCCTGAAGTATGCCGGGTATAAAACTTTGTTCAACTTCTGTCCGCTCATGGTGTATACTCTTGCCCCTTGCGAGTAATGCCTGTAAGTAAAAGGCCGCTTTCTGCCGTTGTTGCTTTACAAAGCAGCAGCGGTTGCAGTAAAATTCCGCACCATTTTGAAACAAGCTGGCGAGCTGCCAGCGGCAAACCGAATTAATCAAAGGTGAGAGGCACATGCCGGTAATTAAAGTACGTGAAAACGAGCCGTTCGACGTAGCACTGCGTCGCTTCAAACGTTCCTGCGAAAAAGCGGGCATCCTTGCGGAAGTTCGTCGTCGTGAATTCTATGAGAAACCGACCACCGAACGTAAGCGCGCTAAAGCTTCCGCAGTGAAACGTCACGCGAAGAAACTGGCTCGCGAAAACGCACGCCGCACTCGTCTGTACTAATTAGTCTTGAGGGTGCGCTACCCTCATCATCAGACAGAGTTATTGCTGTAAGGCCGTGCTTCCGAAAGGAATGCGCGGCTTATTCTCGTTTATGAGCTGACAAACCGGGGGCCTATGGCTGGACGAATCCCACGCGTCTTTATCAATGACTTGCTGGCTCGCACCGACATCGTCGACCTCATCGACGCGCGGGTAAAGCTGAAGAAGCAGGGCAAGAACTATCACGCGTGTTGTCCATTCCATAACGAGAAAACCCCGTCATTCACCGTAAACGGCGACAAGCAATTTTACCACTGCTTCGGCTGCGGGGCGCACGGTAACGCCATCGACTTTCTGATGAACTACGACAAGCTGGAGTTTGTCGAGTCCGTGGAAGAGCTGGCCTCCATGCACAACCTGGAGATCCCCTATGAAGCGGGGAACGGGCCGAGTCAGATTGAACGCCATCAGCGTCAGAGCCTGTATCAGTTGCTCGACGGTCTGAACGGCTTTTACCAGCAGGCTCTGACGCAGCCCAATGCCGAGCAAGCGCGAGCTTATCTGCAGCGTCGCGGCCTGAGCCAGCAGGTTATCGAACGTTTTGCCATCGGCTATGCGCCGGAAGGCTGGGATAACGTGCTGAAACGCTTCGGAAAAGACAGCGAAAATCGCAAGTCGCTAACCGATGCCGGAATGCTGGTTACAAACGATCGCGGTCGCAGCTATGACCGCTTCCGTGAACGGGTAATGTTCCCGATTCGCGACAAACGGGGCCGGGTTATCGGCTTTGGCGGCCGCGTACTGGGCGACGGTCAGCCGAAATACCTGAACTCCCCCGAAACTGAGATCTTCCATAAGGGCCGCCAGTTGTATGGCCTTTATGAAGCCAGGCAGGATACGTCGGACCCGGCGCGCCTGCTGGTAGTGGAAGGCTATATGGACGTGGTGGCCCTGGCGCAATACGGCATTAACTATGCCGTCGCCTCCCTGGGCACCTCCACGACCGCCGACCACATTCAACTGCTGTTTCGCGTGACGAACACGGTTATCTGCTGTTATGACGGCGACCGCGCCGGGCGGGACGCAGCATGGCGCGCGCTGGAAACGGCGCTGCCTTATATGACGGATGGCCGTCAGCTGCGTTTTATGTTCCTCCCGGATGGCGAAGACCCCGATACCCTGGTGCGTAAAGAGGGTAAAGCAGCATTCGAAGCGCGGATGGAAGAGGCGATGCCCCTCTCTGCTTTCCTGTTTAATACGCTGCTGCCTCAGGTAGACCTGAGTACTCCCGACGGGCGCACGCGCCTGAGTACCCTGGCCTTGCCGTTAATCGCTCAGGTGCCGGGTGAAACCCTGCGTATCTATCTGCGCCAGGAGCTGGGCAATAAGCTGGGTATTCTGGACGATGCTCAGTTGGAAAAGCTGTTACCAAAACAGGTGGATCAGGGAAGCGCTCGCCCGGCGCCCCAGCTAAAACGCACAACCATGCGTATACTGATAGGGTTACTGATACAAAACCCCGATCTGGCGCCGCTGGTGCCGTCGCTCGAAGGGCTGGATCGCAGTAAAATCCCCGGCCTTGGATTGTTCAGCGATCTGGTGGGGCTGTGTCTGGCCCAGCCGGGCCTGACCACCGGGCAGCTTCTGGAGCATTATCGCGGCACAAAAGAGGCCGCTACCCTTGAAAAACTCGCAACCTGGGACGATATAGCAGATAAGGACATTGCAGAAAAAACGTTCACCGATGCGCTGGATCACATGTTTGATTCAGTGCTTGAACTACGACTGACAGAATTGATCGCCCGTGCGCGCACTCAGGGGTTAACCCCGGCGGAGCGGGAAGAAGTCCGCGTGATTACCGAAGCACGCGCCAGGAAGTAATTTGAGCGGCTTAAATGCCGAAATGTCATCGGGAGAGCCCGAAAGCCGCGCAGACGGGCAGCGGCAAGAGAAACAAATCAGCCCGCATACGTTATTGTTGGCGGTTTCGCCGACCGACACCAACCCTAATATACAGTGTGGATACCGTCTTATGGAGCAAAACCCGCAGTCACAGCTGAAACTTCTTGTCACCCGTGGTAAGGAGCAAGGCTATCTGACCTATGCCGAGGTCAATGACCATCTGCCGGAAGATATCATCGACTCCGATCAGATCGAAGACATCATCCAAATGATCAACGACATGGGCATCCAGGTGATGGAAGAAGCACCGGATGCCGATGATCTGATGCTGGCTGAAAACGCCGCGGACGAAGATGCCGCCGAAGCTGCTGCTCAGGTGCTCTCCAGCGTAGAATCGGAAATCGGGCGTACCACCGACCCGGTGCGCATGTACATGCGTGAAATGGGTACCGTTGAGCTGCTTACCCGTGAAGGTGAGATCGATATCGCCAAGCGTATCGAAGACGGCATCAACCAGGTACAGTGCTCCGTTGCTGAGTACCCCGAAGCCATCACCTACCTGATGGAGCAGTACGATCGCGTGGAAGCGGGAGAAGCCCGGCTTTCAGACCTGATCACTGGTTTTGTCGATCCTAACGCCGAAGAAGATCTCGCCCCTACCGCCACTCACGTCGGCTCCGAACTCTCTCAGGAAGAGATGGACGACGACGATGACGATGACGACGATGACGATAGCAGCGACGACGACAACAGCATCGACCCGGAAGTAGCCCGCGAAAAATTCGCCGCGCTACGCACCCAGTATGAAGTGGCCCGCGGCGTCATCAAGAGCAAAGGGCGCAGCCACGCCGACGCGCAGGCGGAAATTCACAAACTTTCTGAAGTTTTCAAAGAGTTCCGCCTGGTGCCGAAACAGTTCGACTATCTGGTCAACAGCATGCGCACCATGATGGACAGGGTTCGTACCCAGGAACGCATCATCATGAAGCTGTGCGTTGAACAGTGCAAAATGCCGAAGAAAAACTTCATTACGCTGTTCACCGGTAACGAAACCAGCGATACCTGGTTCAATGCCGCTATCGCCATGAACAAGCCGTGGTCTGAAAAGCTGCACAACGTGGCGGACGACGTGCACCGCGGGCTACAGAAGCTGCAGCAGATCGAAGAAGAGACCGGCCTGACCATCGAGCAGGTGAAAGACATCAACCGCCGTATGTCCATCGGCGAAGCCAAGGCGCGCCGCGCCAAGAAAGAGATGGTGGAAGCGAACCTGCGTCTGGTTATCTCTATCGCCAAGAAGTACACCAACCGCGGTCTGCAGTTCCTGGATCTGATTCAGGAAGGCAACATCGGCCTGATGAAGGCGGTAGACAAGTTCGAATACCGCCGCGGCTATAAATTTTCAACTTACGCCACCTGGTGGATTCGCCAGGCCATCACCCGTTCTATCGCGGATCAGGCGCGTACCATTCGTATTCCGGTGCATATGATTGAGACCATCAACAAACTCAACCGTATTTCGCGCCAGATGCTGCAGGAGATGGGCCGCGAACCGACGCCGGAAGAGCTGGCCGAACGGATGCTGATGCCGGAAGACAAGATCCGTAAGGTGCTGAAGATAGCCAAAGAGCCTATCTCCATGGAAACGCCGATCGGCGACGATGAAGATTCGCATCTGGGCGACTTTATCGAGGATACCACCCTCGAACTGCCGCTGGATTCCGCCACCACCGAAAGCCTGCGCGCCGCCACTCACGACGTGCTGGCGGGCCTGACCGCCCGTGAAGCCAAGGTGCTGCGTATGCGTTTCGGCATTGATATGAATACCGACCACACTCTGGAAGAGGTCGGTAAACAGTTCGACGTTACCCGTGAGCGTATCCGTCAGATTGAGGCTAAAGCCCTGCGTAAGCTGCGCCACCCGAGCCGTTCGGAAGTGCTGCGTAGCTTCCTGGACGACTAACTGACAACGGCATAAAACGTCACAGGCTCCCTTCGGGGAGCTTTTTTTTACTCCCTCTCCCTGTGGGAGAGGGCCGGGGTGAGGGCATCAAACCGCAGGTACTCAACAGAATCCGCCCCCTGAAGACACTAAAGCCCCCTGCCCTTCAGCGCGTCATTCAGTTCACGATACGCCGCCGCCAGCGCATCCAGCGACGCGCGATTCAGCCCACTGGGATTAGGCAGTACCCAAATTTCGGTTTCCGCCCCCCCCTGAGGCTGCCTGCCCCACTGTACATTGCGCACGCCAAACGCCTGGGCGTAGGCCTGTTTGCCCAGCACCGCAAGCGCGCCGGGCTGATAGCGGCTCATCTTTTCCGCCACCTCCTGGCCGCCTTTTCGCAGCTCGTCGCGCCTCACTTCGCTGGCCCGCACCGTCGGCCGCGCCACCAGCATGGTAATTCCGCAACCGGTATCCAACAGATGCCGCTCTTCCTCTGGCTTCAGCAGGCGTTCGGTAAAGCCCGCCAGATGGATCACCTGCCAGAAGCGGTTGCCGGGATGGGCAAAATGAAACCCGGTATGGGCCGATGATTTACCCGGATTAATGCCGCAAAACACCACCCGCAGCCCCGGCGCCAGAATATCGTCAATCATGGCATTCCCTTACGTAAAAAAGTCCATTATAAAGCCTTTGCAATCCGCTGGTTACAAAATCGGCATATCACTGCGTAACGCTGGATTGCCGCAAGGAGTTACTTTATAATCCACCGTCATGGCCCCTTAGCTCAGTGGTTAGAGCAGGCGACTCATAATCGCTTGGTCGTTGGTTCAAACCCAACAGGGGCCACCAAAAAATCAAGGGCTTGCGAGAAATTGCAGGCCCTTAGTTTTTTCCAGGATACCTATAGGATACCGCAGGGAAGTATTAGCAGGTATTTTAGCGTCTTGGCTTATCCGGTTTCTTCCACTGGTACGGCCCCGCATTCATGCGTCTACGGTGCCGTTCTCTGGCCGCCAGCGCATTTCCCACCCGGGTACGAATAACCAGGCGAGCCTGCCCGTTCAGGTCGAGCCCCTGCAGGCGTGCCATCTCCATTAGTACCGCTTCAGGTTTAATCACTGCCACTCTCCGCATGTCGAACAAAAAACGGACAAACCATCATCATGATTTTTCTGATACCTGTTAAATCAAGTGGTTATTCAGATGATGATGAAACCAATAAAATGCAAAAAACTAGCCGTTTCCCGCGTGTCCAGGCCCCCTCGGTGCTCAGAATCGCCAGGAGGACCCGCAAAATCAGAGGCCCGGAAGGTCGTAAAGCGAGTTCTGGCCGCCGAAAATATCAGAGTCACGGAATCTGCTCGCTGTTTCACTGGCAACATCCTGCGGGCTCTGTCCGGGGGCGGCATAAACCTCAATCCTGACATCGTTTTTCCGGTTATCTGTGACCTGAACAGAGTGTTTATCCCGATCCAACAAATCCATGCTCTTCATCTGAGTGCTCCAGGCATCACCAAATCCTGAACCATCAGTCAGCTCTGGTTCGGGTATTTTATGGCTTAGCCGACGGCTCCCGAATAAGCCTCCTTTATCTGAATCATTGTCACCCAACAGATCATCAAGGCGTTTTTCGTACTCTTTATCATCGGACCACAGAAAGCCGCGGGTTGAGGTGTAAGCATCCCTGACCTTCTCAGGCAGCGCAGGGTCAGAATGTATCTGCTGGTTAAACCACTCAGCCTGACCATTGTTCTCTGCCGTCTGGCGGGCAATATCTACTGAACCGGTAAACGCAAGAGACTTAAGTACATCCTTCCTGTCACTCCTTTCATCCGGCAACAACCAGGAAAGCTTTTTGGCAAGTGCCAGAGCTACGTTACCGACCAAAACAACACCATCAGCAAATTTGACTACACCCGGGTAAAGGTCACTTTTCATGAAGTTGACAATCTTTTTAATGCCGCCTCCCTTAAACCACTCCGCCAGATCGTCGGTCAGTCGCTTAACATCCGGCGCCAGCTCGTTACCCAGTTGCCCCGATATTTCGGCAATCGCCGATGAAAACACCGTTCGAAGGTTACTGAATGCCAGATTCCCCTTAATCGCACCGTCGGCGCCCTCCTTCGTCACCAGGTTATAGCGCCGCTGTTCATCCATCAGGTCACGGTAGCTTTTCCCTGACTGTTTCAGCAGCATCAGCAACTTGCTGGCTTCACCGCCAAACAGGGAATCCAGCGCAAACGAGGCTTTTGATTCATCCTTCAGCGTCAGCGCCCGCTCAACGATTTTGTTAAACTGCGCCATGTCACTGAGCCCGGCAAAATCACCGGCTTTGAATCCCAGCGTTTCGAAAGCATCCTGCAGACCGCCCTGCTTGCCGTTCTGCTTATACTCCCCGGACTTATGGAGGTATTCCTCATACAGGTCGCCGAAGTTCTCGCCGTTCATGCCGTACTGTTTCGCCAGGTTATCCCAGGCATTAAAAGTGGGGACGTCCACGCCATAGCTTTTCGCCACCCCGGCGCGTTCAGCCGTCGCCGCATTCGTCGCTGCCGGGGCTATCAGTGTTCCGAGCGCCGTAGCAACCACACCGCCGCCGCCGATGGCCAGGCCGGGCGAGACCATGCCGCCCAGTTGACCAGCAACGCCCGCAGCCCGACGAAACAGTCCCTGTCCCGTCCCCTTAAAACGGCTCAGGCGATCGGCTTTCTGCAGAGATTTATTCAGTCTCTCCTGTTCGGTTTCGGTCTTGCGGATTTCACGGGAAACATCGCTGTAACGGCGGCTCAGCTCGGTAATGCTCTCACCGGCCAGCTTCGCCCGCTTCAGCTCTGCCGCCAGCTTCTTCTGGTCTTTGATCAACGACTGAGACTGCTTGTCCACATCCTTCAGGCTTTTTTTCAGGCCGTCGGCGCTGCGGGTCCAGCTGCTGTCCAGATTGCCGCCAAACTGAATGACAGCGCTAAATTTTTGACTGATACCACCCATACCGGTCCTCATCTATAAAAAGGCGGCCCGTAGACCGCCAGATCAAAAGCCGATTATTTCGGAGCCCCACCCTCAGACTTCACCATGCCGCGCCAGTCCAACGGTGCCACGCCGGCATCAATGCGAACCTTGAACGTCACACCATCCACAGTAAAGCCCTGCTGCTCCTCCAGATACGGCGTATCGATACCATCGAGATAAGCCACCTCGATCGTGTCCTGCCCCTGCCCGGCCAGCAGGTACCAGGATTTAAGGCTGTCGGCATCAAGACGGGCTTCAGTGACTACAGTCAGGGCGTCGTTGTAGGGGTTAAATACACCGCTATTTTGTGCATCCGGTAACGAAGTCGAGCGAATCAGTTGAGTGGCGCGATCTTCCAGCGCAACGGGGACCAGCAGGAATCGCGGCGGAATATTCAGAACGGAGCCCGCCCCGTTCTTCTGCATTCGCATTGCTCTGCGTCCAGTGCTTAGCCCGTCAATAAACAGATCCACCGCCTTTAAAAGGTTCCCATGCTTCTCATGAAAAACAGGTGTCCCGTCCCCCATCTTCGGATTGCTCAGCAGTACCGCATAAACCAAATCACCGACTGTACGACGGGCGGCGGCCCCCATCTTCTGAGGAACGGACGTTAACGCGCTCATGTCGTCGTTGATGATGGCCTGCCGGTCAATGCTGAACAGTTCTCCGTAAGTCGCCAGGGCGATCGGCTCGCTACGATCTGACGTGGTGGCATACTTATATTCGGCACCGGGGCGAACCTGGCGCAGAGACTTAAAGCCATCCAGCCCGGCACGGAGCCCGATCTTGAAATCCGGGAGGGTGCCTTTTTTTGTCCACAGCTGGAACGTCTCAGGAGATTCATCCCAGCCTTTCAGCAATGACTTATTCGCCACATCGGCCAGAATGCCACCGAAGTCGCTGCTGCTGTGAGTAAAGGCCATTCCGACCATTCCCAGCGGGTTACCCGGGATGCCGCTCACACCACGATCCACCAGCGAGGCGCGCGCCAGTTCCCGCAGCGTATAGCCGTTATAGCGGTTGTCATTCTCTGCCTTTTCCAGCCCGGTACGCGCCAGCAGCGCCGCCTTTACCGAATCCCCTACGATATTCCCGTTACCTGTATACATGTTTACCGCTCCCGGTCCGGCGCTCGGCGTGGTGCCTTCTGCCAGGTTGTTCAAAATTTTCTGTCTTACCTGCTCCTCGGTGATGGAGCCTTTCACAAATTCAGCCTTGAGATCCGCCGCCCAGGGCCGGTCTTTCCACGTTGCAAAAAGCGTTTCGGCCCGCTGCTCGATGCTCTGCCCGCTGGCTGGCGCCTTCATCTGCTCACGTAGTTGATCCGGCGTCCGGGTGAATTTCTCCACCAACCGACCACACCCCGGCGCCATCGCAAAAGCCTGCCCTTCTGCCGGATAGATTTCGTCAATGAAGCCTTTCTCTTTCGCTTCTTCCGCCGTCAGCCAGGTCTCGGCGTCCATCATGGCTTTGATATCAGCCTCTGGCAGGCCGGTTTTCGCCACATAGGTATCCATCATGGTTTTGCCGATTTGCTCCATCACATCAGCCTGGCGGCGCATGTCATCAGCTTCACCGGCCATGATTCCCCATGGGTTGTGAACCATCCACCAGCCGTTATCGGCCATCGCCACCCGCCTGGCCCCCAGCGCAACGATAGTCGCCATTGATGCAGCGATACCATCAACGCGGGCCACTGAATGGCCTTTATAGGTACGCAGGGCGTTGAACATCGCCATACCATCGGTCACGCTGCCCCCGCCGCTGTTTATGGCGACTGTTACCGGCCCCCGGGCAGATTGCAGGGCATCACGAAAGCGCCTGGCCGTTGTGCCCTCGATGGGCTCATATACTGAAATTTCCATCAGCTACCGCCTTACACCGCGCCCGGCGCATCACTTTTGTTATTAGCCAGCCCCAGCTTTTCACGCAGCAGGGAACGCGCCAGCCAGCCAATGGTGGGAGCCATACCCGGAAGCCCCTCACTGTCGAAGCGCTGGCGCACCTCTTCGCGCAGGCTGTTTAATGCCAGGGCCGTTTCATCGTCGATGTATACCGACATTGCTTTTTGTTTCGCCATTTTCCTTACCTCTGTCTTGATTAGATTCACATCCAGTGTTGATCTAAACGCAACACAGATCAATATCATTGCATTTAATGAAATGATAAGGGCATAAAAAAGAGAAGGCAGTTACTCACCGACTCCTCACTTTTTACTTTCCTCACCTGCTACTCACCAGCCTTTTTAAAAATATGCTCCCAGGCCAGTAATGACGGGGCTTTAAGGGTTATTCCTCACTTTTGTCGCATATACAGGGAAAAAGTGAGGAGCAATAGCATTCCTGCTCACTCACTCCTCGCCATTACTCGCTTTATTCCTCACTATTTCTTTTTGAGATTATCGTCAGCTTTTCGCCATCAACGGCAATAAGCCCTTCCTGCTCCAGCTTGGTTATCCACCTGCTGAAGTTCTTCACGTCAACACCCATAGCCTTCATATCGTCGCGCACCAGAGCTCTTGTGCATGGATCACTATTGCCTGTTCGGCTACGTATAAGGTTCCACAGCGTGGCGTGATTGCCGCTTATGTTGGATACCGTCGCCAGCGCCGGATCTATCTCCTTTGCTTCCCGGGCCACATCGTGCACCACCAGCGAGCAGACTGTTTCGCCGTCCTCGTCGGTGTACAGTTCAACCGACCGCAGATCATAGGCTTTGCGCTGTAGTTCCTCTGCATCCTTCATTTTGGTGCATGACAGCACCAGCGCCGATCCCTCACCTTCCCGCTTTACGTTGAACTCTGCGTCAAGGGCGGCACGGAACGAACTGGAACCCCTGGCCCCTTTGGCTTCATCCTTCCCGGAGTGGTGCACCACCAGCACCGTCGCGCCGGTCTTTTCCTTGATAGTGTCGCATCCCTCGATAAAGGCGCCCATGTCGCGGGCGTCGTTCTCGTCATTGCCACCAAAGCAGCGGGCCAGCGTATCGATCACCACCAGCCTGACTGGTGCCCCACACTCTTCCTCGATCTGCTCCGCAGCAAGTATCACCTCTTTAACCTCAGGCGGCCGCACCGGGAACACCGGGCGATTAACCAGATACAGGTTATCCGCCTTCCTCTTGTGCGCTATCTCCCAGGCCTTCACTCGCCGCGGCACACCGACACCACCTTCACCAACGACGTACAGCACCGCGCCGGGCATTACACGCTTTTCTGACCATTCCGTGCCAGTGGCAATATGGCAGGCCCACGACACCGCCAGAAAGCTCTTATACGAGCCGCTTGGGCCGTATATGCTGCACAGTGACTGAGACGGGAGCACATGCTTCATTACGTAATCCTGACGTGCGTCAAAGCCATCAGAGCCGCGTGATAGCGGTAGCCTGGTCTTTCTCTGTCCGCCGTCACCGAAAACCCGCCTTACACGCCTGCCGTCTGAAAGCAGAGCCAGCAGCTCCTGCAGGGGAATAAATTCCGCAAGAGCCTTCCGGCGCGCGGATATCGCTTTTTCTGTATCCGTGTCCAGGTATCCGGCTTCGCACAGATCTTCATATGCCATCCCGTGAAGCTGCTTAAGCCTCACCACCAGCTTTCCGTAAGTCGTGGTGGGGTCTTTGTGCTGGTGGAGCGCCTTTTCCAGATCGTCGCGGCTACACGGCCGCCCATGTGCCCACAGGTAGACACACGCAAACAGGGCATCAGACACCGTCTCTACTGCTGTTAAAGTCGCTGTCACTTCGGAATCCCCCCGCTCATCTGGAATTTACCCAACAGCGGGTGATACCAGTACGCCGATCCATATTTCCGCTTCGCGCTGCGCAGCACCAGGCGAGCCGCCTCCCTGAACTTTTCATCAGGCGCAACGAAACCACCGGCCTTATACCTGACCAGCATGACGCCGCTATTGCGAGCCAGTTCCTCGGCCTTCTTCGTCGAGATCCCGAACTCAGCGGCCAGAGAGGAAACAGGCGCCATTCCCGGCGGTATCTCTCCGCCCTGGCTGTCAGTCAGCGCCCTGACCTTTTCTTCCAGTTCCAGAACGCGCCCCACCAGCACATCGACACGGTTTGACAGCTCGTTAAATTTGACGTTGCTGATCATTTGTCGCCCCCTTTCCCTTTGCACGAAGCTTGTGCATCCCGGACATACTCGGCATTAAGGGACAACGCCTGGTAAAGCCTGGGAAGGTGGCGCAGCACGGAACCGGCCAGAAGCAAATCCCTTTTTGCCTCTTCTCCTGAATACCCCTCGTTAAGTTCCGCCTCCAGCATAAGGTTGCCAATCAGCCGCAGAGCGTTATTAACCGCCACAGCCGCAGAGTCATAGATTTCGGCTGCGTCCATGAGATCATCATCACTTAGCCCTCTGAAGTCGGTTCTGCCGATCAGGTTATAGATATCACGCATCTTTGCCCCCTTTGCTCCCCTGCTCAATCATCGTTGCTGCCAGGTCGTCAGAAACCCTTCTGGCCAGACTGATAAGGTTTTCCCGGGTAACGGACTCAACATCACATTCTTCAACCACCAGCAGTAAGGCGGATAGCTCACAGGCAAGGGCAGTCATGGGTTGAGGTGAAACATTACGCATGATGCACCTCCTGCGCCGGAAGCCGGCCAGCAAAGACCATCACGCAACCCGCCGGAGATTGCTCCCGCGCTTCGCGTTCGGTGGCGGCGATGATAGAAATAATATTGAGCTCCGTAGCACTCAGTGCCAGAAAGCGATACTGAAATTTGGGGCGAGTTTGGGTAGACTTAATGAAAGCCATAGCTGTTACCTCAGATAATGGTTTGGTTAGGCGCCCCAGTTGTGTTGCAGCACTCTGGGGCGTTGCTTTTTTCGCGTTGCGTATGTAATGTGTCATTACACATAAACACACTACATCGGGTGTACTTAACGTGTCAACACACAAAAACGAAAGACGTGGTAATCCTCCATTCCAATTCCGCCTCGATCCAGAGCTAAGAGAAATGATGGAGAAAGCGCAGCAGCAAGACGGAGATGAATCACTGGCCGCATGGATAAAGCGGATTATCCGCAAAGAGTTACAGCAGCGCGGCATCGAGCCAAAGGGCTGATACCCAGAATCTGGGTAACGCCTGATTGGCGGGCTTTTACGGAGTGCGGAAAAATTCGTATACCCCAGGCAGGTCTGTTCAGGGGTATACGCCAACGCCGCACCCCCCCAGGGAGTGCGACTAGATTTGGACATGCCCCAGTTCAATTTTGAGCTTTGCTTTGAAAACAATGAGATGAAATCTAACCGTGCCAATGGCGCAGTTCCTGTAATCACAGGAGCGCTCTGGCTTTGACCACCAGCCAGCCGCCTGGTATGCTGGGGATCCTTCAGTTTTGAGTTGTTGCATTGGCGGTCCGGTATGGCCGCCTTTGTTTTTTCAGCCATACCCCACCTCACACCGTATGAGTACGACGATTAGCCGCGAGATAATTATCAAGGTCTGACTTCATGTAGATAACTTTGCGCCCTACCTTATGGTGTGGGATCTGCACCTTTCCGGTATGGGCCCAATTAGCCAGAGTCTGAGAATTTACTCCAAGATAATCAGCAGCCTCAGCACGGGTAAGTCGTTCAATCAGTAACGAAGACGTATTTTGACGCATATCTATCACCATCTATTGCGAATTAACAATGGTGATAAATATCTATCCAGAAGTATTAATGGGGTAGAATCAAAGCACGCACCGATTTAATCAACACGTGCTTTAATACCATCACACCAAGCTATGAGGGAATGACAAGCGAAAAATCAGGAGCGGGGCGAATAATTTTAACAGGTCCGAGACCATGAAGTTTTATCCACCGCTCCAGAGTCGGCCTACTGATTCTGGCTTCCCCAAAGCGATCTATGATTTTATTTATCATCCTGTTCTTACTGGCAAATTGATGCTTCTGCCATGTCAGTTTCATAATGGTAACTATCTCATCATGAAGTTTGTTTTTTGGTCCTGATGCTATATCTTTATTTTTTTTAGAAAGGCGTTCTTTAAATTTTATTTCTTCAATAAGGGGGTTGAACTTATTTATAAGAAGGGCATAAGATGCCACAAAATCAAGAATACCAGCTGTCTCATTCAAACCTAATAACCGCATCATAAAAATAGCCCTGTTAAAAACAGGCGCCATATTTCCCTTATCTATCGAGTCTTCATACCCCCATTTATCTAACTTCCTAACAAGCTCTATTAGTTGTTCGTTATTCAACCTAGATACATCATCAGGAAAATCAACTTTAGGTCTAATCGCCACAAGATTAGCCTTATCCGCCATGAAATTTTCAATTTCCTCAAGTGAAATATCTTTAATGGTTCGTTTAAATTTCATTTGCGCTTCCCTTATTTGCATCCAGAATAGAGAATATTAATTTACGCTTTTCATCATCACTTAATGTTTCAAGCACAGCGACCAAATGAGAGTCCAGCCCTTTCTTACTCTCTATCATTCCGGCGTGTTCGAGTATTGCCCGTTCTATTCTTGAAGCTGGCTCCATAAGTTCATCAGCACTGAAATGCAGATAGCCCTGGGTAACATCAGCGCTTCTCATCGTTCGGTGGTTGAGCAGGCGTTTCAGGATATAATTACCAACCCCCACCAGCTCAGCAACGGTGCCGAAAGTTCGGCGGCCGTCATGCCATTTGAAAGGGATAGGCTTTAGCTGGTCTGGGTTTGGTTCTGGTACGGTGGCAGCACTTATGCGATCGATAATGTGCCTGTACTCTTTGATTACTCCCTTATCACCAGGAAAAACCAATAAGCCATCTGCTGATTTCATCTTGGCTCGACGGCGAAATAATTTCAGTAGAGTTTCAGTAATGGGGAGTTCAAGCGGATCGCCGTTTTTTGTGGTATCAATCCAAAAATATCGGCCTCCAAGATTAACTCTATCCCAGCTAAGCTCTAAAATTTCAGACTTACGCAGTCCGGTAAAAATAGCCATTTCCACAGCATCACAAACCGCCGCTGCTATATCATCGCGCCCCTGCTCGGCAAAATCTCGCACGGACGATAAGGCGCTAAACCACCTGCTAAGCTCATTGGTGCGGATACGTTCAGTCTTCCTCACGGTACCATGCCATTTGCGCTTTGTGCTCAGTACCATTGTAGGCGGGTCCGGAAGTAGCGTTTTCCCTTCCTCGTCACGGTAATGATCGTGCGCGAAGCGGTATATGGCACGAAGCACCCTAGCCCAGAGATCGGCCTGTGCTTTACTGCCGGTTCCAACCCCTGCGCGGAGCGTTGATTTATCAGCACCAAACCACACAGAACCATCAGTAACGGCTTTGTGTCTGGTTTCCACCCGTTCACGGCTGATAGAGGCGATTGGTTGTTTCATCCAGTCACCAGAGAAATTTTGCAGGATGGAACGATACTGTTTTGCTGTATCGGCGCTTAACCGTTCATCACGGCTTTTGATATAGGTGTCCAGCGCATCATTAAGCGTAACCAAAGCCTTCTCATTAATGCGCTTTTCGACGTTAGGGTTTCTGCCTGTAGTGGCTACGTCTCCCAGCAGTTCGAGAGCCTTTGCCCTGGCATTATCAATAGTAAGATCGGGAAATCTGCCTAAGGTGGCCCGTATAAATTTGCCATTACGCTTTCTGGAGATACAGAAGCTCTTCGCGCCACTTATCCCCACCCGGAGCCGTAGTCCGTTAACAACGGTATCACCATACTCCACCTGACCACGTTCCGCAGGTGGCAGACTTTCGAGTTTTGCTTTCGTGAATTTGAATGTTTCCACAAACACCCCTTACCAAGCGATCAGGGTATCCTGAGAATCGCTTGTTTTGCTCTAGGATACCTATAGGATACCGCAAACGAGTATTTTAGAGTATTTCTGGTTATTTATACAGTAAATTAAAAATCATTAAGTAACTGAAAATTATAGATAAGTATTTTTAGGTAAGAAGTTGCGTCCTAACTCATAATCGCTTGGTCGCTGGTTCAAGTCCAGCAGGGGCCACCAAATTTTAGCCTTAGAATCATGCAATTAAGCCACCCTAAAGAGTGGCTTTTTTGTTTTTGGATGTACAAGTGTCGCAGCAGATGCCGCTACAAGCTCATTTGGCCGGGAGCTCAAAAAATGCCTGGAACTAAAACGGGTCTATTTACAGAATGACAAACCGTGGAAGCTGAGCCAGAAAAGACACAGGAGCTGGGCTTATCGCCGACGCGTTTCAGCTTTGCTGGCCCCGTAATTGAATCGACGATTAAATGCGCAGGAAGTGGGGTGATCAAGTACCAAATGGATTAATCAGCAAGATCCCCAATGCCTCAAAATCCCTGGTATTGCGCGTCGCCAGTGTTGCATCACAGCGGCGGCAAATGGCCGCAATCTGCGCATCCGCCATCCCGATAGGCCGCCCGGCAGCATCTCGCTGAGCGACGAGTTCCGCATAGTAGACGGCTGCATGCTCATCGAATGCAAGCAGGCGGCCAGAGAAATCCTCGTCAAACATGCCTTCAGCCATTTCAAATAGCTGATGTTTACGACGACCTTCAGGCATACGAGCAATACCGTACAGAATTTCCGCTACCGATACCGATGTAAGAAATAATTGGTCTGTATCCTGCGCATCCAGCCACGCCAGTACCGCAGGATCAGGCCGCATCCTCATTACTTCGGAAACAATATTGGTGTCGAGAACAATCATTATTCAATGTCCGCCGCACGAGGCTGATCGGGCCGGGAAATATCCAGATCGACACCACCAATACTCCTGAAACGCTGGTTAATCCGGCTACCCAATCCTCTTTCTGGCTGCGGCTTTTGTAACGCCTTACTCAGGATGTTACGTACCTCCTCTTCCATCGAGTTGCCATGACGAGCGGCGGCGATACGCAGGCTCGCTTTCAGTTCATCATCAAGGTTACGAATAGTAATCGTTGCCATAAATGCCCCTATGACTGCATTGCTATCATTGATAGCATAGTTGAACGATGACTTTCTGTCCACATTACGTGGGGGAAGATCACCGCAGGGGTCACCAGATAAAACAAGGAGTTAGATGAGAAACCATCTAACTCCTTGTTCTTTTCAGCGAATATGGTTCAGGTCACGTTTAGACTTCTGCCCCTTAAATTGAAAAATTAAGCGCCTTTCAACATATCAAACACCACGCGGGCAAAGCCTTTCGCCAGCTCAGGGTTAGAAAGGTACTGCATCATCATCTCCTGCTGGGCGTCGCTGCTGTCCATAACGGCATCGTCGATAGCTTTCGGGAAATCCCCTAACATCGCCTGCTCACGCGTATTATTCGCGATCTGGGTCATCACCGCCTGATTTTCAGACAGCTTGTCGCGCACCGCGAAAGCATAGTTGATCATATCTTTATCGGTGAGATTATCGGTGATAAACAGATCGTTCAGCCGAGCCAGGATATTCGACAGAAACTCCTCTTTCTTGTCCTTCGGCCTGGCCGTACCCACATCATTACCCGGTTTTATTTGATATTCTTCCGCATCTTCTTGCAGTTTCAGGTGCTGTTCGTGAAGCTTCGACAAACGGTAATGACTCATCTCCACGTTGCTTAAATCAATTTCGTCTTCTTCGATACGCTGCTCATGCAGTAACGGACGCAGGTGACGGGCAAACAGGCTCAGCTTTTCTAAATTTCTGTCATCGTAATCGACGATTTGCGACATAAATTCGTAAAAACGGACAAAGCTGCCGAGATCTTTCTTGAAGATATCCAGCTTGCTTTTTTCTTTCTCGCACTCTTTAAAGGCGTTTTCCGCATTGGTGATCAACACCACATCGCCAGTCTTTTTGGTGCGTTCAAACATCTCTTTAGCCAGTACATAGGCATCAATCGCCGAAGTGTAGCGTTGCTTCCAGCGCTCCACCGCGGGCTTGCAGATATTACTAATAGCCGCGTTGGATTTGTTTTTGGTGAAGAACGCTTCGCAAAATTGCTCCACTTCACTCCACAGGAAAATACCGCTGGCACGCAGCTTTTCAAACAACTCGAAGGCCCGCTGCGGGTCGCTGACATCCATCAATTCTGCTGTCTGATAATATGGCTGGAAAGCGTCCAAAATATCGTCTGGCTCGTTATAGAAGTCGAGCACAAAGGTTCCTGACTGCGCCTTTCCCGGGTAAGTACGGTTCAGACGCGATAAGGTCTGCACACACTCCACCCCACCCAACGCTTTATCGACATACATGGCGCACAGCTTGGGCTGGTCAAAACCGGTCTGGAATTTGTTGGCCACCAGCATCACCTGGTAGTCATCGGTATCAAACGCTTTACGCATGTCCCGACCTTTCAGCCCGGGATTCATATTGATTTCGGTAAACTTCTGGTTGAGTAGCGCAAGGCCATTATAGTCATCTTCATGGAATTCCACTTCACCGGAAAACGCCACCATAGCGCTGATTTTCTCGTACTTTTGCTCGGTGATGTATTTATCAAACGCCAGCTTGTAGCGCACAGCGGCTTTACGCGAACTGGTCACCACCATCGCTTTCGCCTGGCCGCCCAGAAGATGCATCACATGCTTGCGGAAATGTTCGACAATCACTTTCACTTTCTGCGACACGTTATGATCGTGCAGCGCGACCCACTGATTCAGTTTGATCCTGGCCTTTTTGCTATCCACTTCCCTGTCAGGGTCTCCCAGCTTTTGCAGCAGCTTATAAGCCACCTTGTAGTTGGTGTAGTTCTTCAGCACATCAAGAATAAAACCCTCTTCGATGGCCTGACGCATGGAATAAACGTGGAACGCTTCCGGCTTATTGGTTTTTGAGGCGGGTTCAAGCGGATTAGGGCGACGGCCAAACAGCTCCAGGGTTTTGGCTTTCGGCGTGGCGGTAAAGGCATAGTAATTAAGGTTGTTACTGCCTTTACGTGCAGCGACGATGGCATCCAGATTATCTTCTGAAGATATCACTACATCGTCATCCGCTTCTTCGCTCATCAGCACTTTTTTTAGCTTACTCGCCGTAGAGCCGCTCTGCGAAGAGTGCGCTTCGTCGGCAATCACCGCATATTTACGCTGCCTGAGGCCGACGCTGTTTTCAATCGCCTTTAATACGAACGGGAAAGTCTGGATGGTGACAATAATAATCGGCTGCGAGTTTTCCAATGCAAAGGCAAGCTTATCCGACTTCGAACCATCACCTTCTTTATTATTGATGCGCCCGACCACCCCATACTGATGCTCAAACTGATAGATGGTGTCCTGCAGTTGATCGTCAAGTACGGTACGGTCCGTCACCACAATCACCGAATGGAACAGCTTCTCGCCATTTTCGTCGTGCAGGCGGGAAAGCTGATGGGCCGTCCAGGCGATGGAGTTCGATTTACCCGACCCCGCGCTGTGCTGAATCAGGTATTTATTGCCGGTACCTTCCAGCGTCGCGGCGGCAATCAGCTTATTCACCACATCCCACTGGTGATAGCGCGGGAAAATCAGGCTCTCTTTTTTGTACTTCAGGCCATTCCAGTCTTCTTTTTCTTCAATTTGCAGATGCATAAAGCTTGCAAGAATTTTCAGCAGATTGTCCGGCTGCAGCACCTCATTCCACAGATAGCTGGTGGCGTAGTCGTTTTTATCTTCCGGGATGTCATTCCCCGCACCGCCGTCATGGGTTCCCCTGTTAAACGGCAGGAAGAAGGTTTTATCGCCGTCGAGCCTGGTCGCCATAAACACCTCATACTGGCTGACGGCAAAGTGCACCAGCGCCCCGCGTTTAAAGGTCAGCAGCGGCTCGGGTTTATTGGTGCCGGGGTCTTTCGGCAAACGCGTTTTCTTATATTGGGTGATGGCGTTTTGCACCGTCTGCTTAAACTCAGACTTGAGCTCCAGGGTAGCCACCGGCAAGCCGTTAACAAACAGCACCAGATCGATACGCCATCTCTTCGCCCTGGCGCCCGTTTCTTCAAATGCCGCTTTCGACGCGTGCGGGCTGTAAACCAGCTCCGGCACGATGCGGCAAATATTCTGCTGGTAGCGGGCCAGGGTTTCCGGGTTGAGGCCGTGTTCCGGCTTAAACTGGCACAGGGAAAAACGGGCGTTATGGCTTTTAATACCATGACGCAGCACGCCGAGGGTGCCATAGGTGCGCGACAGCATATCAGTGGCGTTGATATCCGCTTTTTTTAGCTGGGCTACCAGCGCATCGAGGAAATGACGTTCGGTATCGGTGGGGTAAATTTTGGCAAACTTCTCCCACTCCTGCGGTTGGGTGGTTTGCACAAAGGTCAGCGCATCCTGCGAGTAGAGCGCACGTTCACGATCGTAGCCGTCAGTTTTACCACGAACCCAGCCTCTGTCGATCATCTGAGCGATTATTTCATCCTGGAAAATCAGCTCTTTGGTGCGGTCCATACTCATGCGGTAGCCTCCTTTGACTCCTCAACAGCCTGCGCGTCAGGGGCAACCCAGTCGCGGACGTCGATTTTTCCGGTAACGGCGGCGGAGATTAGGGCGGTGCGGCGTTCCTGCATAAGCCTGATTGCAGTGTCTGCAGATCGAATTAGATAATCATATTTATCTGAAATTATCCTGATATAATCCAATATTGCCTCTTGCTCACTAATCGGAGGAACAGGCAATCGAATTCTACCCAGAGTCTCGGTATTCAAATTTGCCATTGTCGAACCTTTAGACTCCAATGTCAGTTCTGAAACAACACCCTCTGAAGAAATCAGAGTATAAGCGTAGTCTGGGATTATTTTTTTTGTAAGCTTAGCTTTTAAACTACCTGTGCCACATAACCAACCTTCATTATTTTTCTTTACAACAGCACACCGACCTAATTCGCCACGCCTAGAGAAAATAATTTCACCTTCTGATAGTTTATGTCGCTCTAGCCTTTCTTGGGTCGCTTCATCAACAGTAACTTTCGGATCCGGTATAATCACCCCTGCATTCATATGTGCAGGATTTATTAATGGAATACCATCTATCACATAATCTTCAGCATGTAATTGACTACCAAATGGGCCAGTTTGCATTTCAAGAGTATTGAACTTTAATTGAGCGATAATCCAATGTGCCGGCACTTCCCCCAGCCACTCAACCCCAGAATCTTTCATCGGCACATCAGGGTTTAACCCTTTGGTAACGGCATGACCAATCACTGCCTGACGTTTTTCTTTCAGTAGTTCAATAAGTTGCTGCTGCTTCTCGATCAGGCTATCGATTTTTGCGGTTTCGTGATCTAAAAATTCAATTATTTTCCTCTGTTCAGGCTCAGCCTTTGGCAAGGAAAATTTATAATTGCTCAAGTGTTCCTGAGTCATACTTGGCAGGGCAGTATTTGTTGAATAACGAGAAAACTGTATCGTGAGCGCAAGATAATAAAGATATTTTGCATCAACACCTTTACTTAACTCCGTGTAATACATTGTATCAACAGTCCAGAATGGCTCATTTATATATAATGGCCTGTCTATGGTTCCCTTGCGCCCAAGTAATACAGATGGCTTGTCATACATAAATTCAGATGCAAACGTAAATTGTCCACCTGACCCCATAACTGGATAGCCATCATCAGCTTGAACAAATTTATAGTCCAGGCCATTTTTTATTGTCGCCAGATTTTTCAATCTACAAATAGTCCAAGACTTAGGCACTAGCCCCAACCACTCAACCCCAGAATCCTTATACTCCGGATACGCCTTATACTTAGCCATCAGGAATGCACCTCCTGCAGCAGCTTCATAATCTCGGCGCTAACCGCATCCAGATCGGCATCAATCTCTTCTAGCGGGCGCGGCGGCTGGTAAACATAGAAATGGCGGTTAAATGGAATCTCGTAACCAACAATCCCCACCTCGCCATCTTTCGCATCGCGCTTATCCGCGTTGATCCATGCATCATTCACATGCGGCAGCACTTCCGCTTTGAAGTAGTTTTCAATCAGATCGCTGGTGGATACCGCCGGGTTCAGCGGCACGTTCTCGTTATCGCGCAGGTCGCCGTCCTGCTCAAACTCAACAACCTTGCCCTGGTATTCAAACGCCCCGTACAGCGGCTGGGCGGCTTCTTTCAGTACTTTCTTCACTACCGGCTCGGCTTCCGGGTTTTTCGTGGTGATGGCGCCAATAAACTGTTTGTTCTCTTTGGTATCCAGCTTCACGCCAGCCGTTTTGATTGCCCCCTTCAGGGTTAACTGGAACTGGTTGAAGTCGTTGCTGACCCGCGTTTTACCGCCCGGTTGCTCACCCAGTGCCGCCTGAATCTGCTGCGCTTTGGTCATTAATTCACGCTGCGCCAGCCACAGTTTGCTGTCGAGCAGATCTTTAATCTGCTTCTCTTTCAGTTCTGTAAATTCGGCTTTGATAATGGCACGAGCCTCTACTTCCAGCCCGGAGAAATCGCCGTAGTTATCCTGCTGCCACTGGGCCGCGAACTCTTGATACAGGCGTTCCATCGCTGCGTTAAACGGCTTCGGCGCAAAACGCAGGCTGGCAATCGCTTCATCGGTAACCCGGGCGGATAAGCGCAGCGGGCGCTCAATGGTCAGGCGGCGATAGCCAAAGTCGGTGCTGTTAAAGATCTTACTGGCGAAGGTTTTCGGCGCTTCGGTTTTAGCGGTGGCAGACTGACGACCGCGGTTAGACTTCTGCTCTGCGGCTTTTTCCAGACCAAACGCTTCCAGCGGCGTTGCATCCACCACCTTAAAATCACCAAAGGTCCGGGTGATAAGCTTAATATCGTCCTCACCCATCAGATTACGCTTGGAGCCCAGCGACTTACGCATCTTGCCGCACAGGCTGGTGCCATCAATCAGCTGTACTTTGCCTTTCCGCGCAGGCGCTTTCTTGTTCGACAGAATCCAGACGTAAGTGGCAATGCCGGTGTTGTAGAACATATCGGTGGGCAGCGCGACAATGCCTTCCAGCAAATCGGCTTCCAGAATATAGCGACGGATTTCGCTCTCACCGCTGCCCGCGCCGCCGGTAAACAGCGGAGAACCGTTAAGGATAATCCCAATACGCCCGCCGTTGCTCACGCTGCCATCCACATTGTGGCTGTCGCGCATTTTGCTGATCAGGTGCATCAGGAACAGCAGCGAGCCGTCGGAAACACGCGGCAGACCCGGGCCAAATCGACCGTTAAAGCCTTTCTGCGTGTGTTCGTCGTTAACCTCACCCTCAATCTTTTTCCAGTCCACGCCAAACGGCGGGTTAGAGAGCATATAGTCGAACTGCTCCTGCGGCAGCTGGTCGTTAGAAAGGGTGTTACCCAGCTTAATGCGGCTGACCTCCTGACCTTTGATCAGCATATCGGCCTTACAGATAGCGTAGGACTCCGGGTTCAGTTCCTGACCAAAGGCGCGCATCACCGCGTTGGGATTCAGCTCGTGTACGTATTCCATACCGGAGGAGAGGAACCCGCCAGTTCCGGCCGTCGGGTCATAAATGGTGCGGATGATACCATCCCGGCTCAGGGCTTCATCATCTTCCATAAACACCAGCGAAGTGGTCAAACGCACGATATCGCGCGGGGTAAAGTGCTCACCGGCGGTCTCGTTAGAGCTTTCCGCGAAACGACGGATTAGCTCTTCAAACACCAGACCCATTTCATAGTTGGAAATCGCTTTCGGGCTGAGATCGGTGGTGGCGAATTTCTTTACCACTTTGTACAGCAGGTTGGCGTCTTCCAGCAGGCCGACAAACTCACTGAATTTAAAGTGTTCGAAAATTTCACGCGCATCAGCGGAGAACGCCTGTACATAGCTTTCCAGGTTGGCTCTGATATCGTTCTGCCCCATCTTGCCAAGATCCATCTTCGAGGTATTAAAGAAGGAAAGCCCACTGGCGCGCCGCAGGAACTTCTCTTTGGCATCTTCCGGCAGTGGGCTGCTTTTTAATTCCTCAGCTTTCGCCACCACCGCTTCTTTGGTATCCGCCAACACGCACTCAAGACGGCGCAACAGCGTAAAGGGCAGGATCACACGCCCGTACTGAGACCGTTTAAAATCACCGCGCAGCAGGTCTGCCACTGACCAGATGAAAGCCGCCGTTTGAGAAAAGTTGGTGTTAGTCATGAAACCCTCGGAGGAGATCGCAGCCATAGTGCAAATATGCACAGGCAAAAATTCAATTTTGGAATCTGGTGCGCAAAATAATACCTGCAACCGGAACTATCGCAAACGATACAGGGCAAAGAAATAACCCCGGGGTTGAATGGCGGCCATTTCTGCGGTCTGCTGTCGGCAGTGATGTATTAACCGCTCGCCGCTACTGATGGGCCAGGCTGGCAACACACTCAGACATGATACGCCAGTCGCTCAGTCAGGGGCCGAAACCAGCAATTTCGCCCCATGTCCCGGGGCATTACGCCGCCACCTTGACGAGTTCAGATCGCCCGTCCGGGAGATAAAAAGCGGAAACAAAAGTCACGACAAACGGCACCATACTCTCAGTCGGGGTGCCCCTGCCCTTCACTGCGCCTCAACGTCTCAGCCAGGCAATCCCTGCGCCGCTCCAGTTCGGCTATCTGCCGCTCTATGGCCGCCAGGCGCTTAAGCTGCATCTCCCGGGTTTCCGGGCAGAAGGCGGCGTCTTCGGTCATGCGCATACAGTCGGGGAAGGCGCTGATTTCCGCCAGGCTAAAACCGGTGGCGATCAGGCGCTGAATCTGCCGGACCTGGGTTATCGCCTGGGCCGGAAAGAAACGATAGCCGTTGCAGGCACGCCGGGATGCCAGCAGTCCATGTCGATCATAATGGCGAATCGCCCGCACGCTCACGCCGGTCTCTTTCGCCAGTTCGCCTATTGATAACGTCATGATCTTTTCCTCCGGGGTTAACGCTTGACTCTGACATCAGTGTCAGGGTTCAGGATAGCTGGAAATCACCACTGAAGGAGTCATCAATGCGATTGTCAGCTCATTCTTATTTAGCCCTGTTATTACTGCTGTTTTCCGCCGCGCTGTCGGCTCAGCCCAAAAGCTATACCGCGACCGCGCCGGATGGCGTGCGCCTGGCGGTGCAGGAGGCGGGAAATCCGCAGGGTACGCCCATCATCTTTATTCATGGCCTGCTCGGCAGCCACCTGAACTGGGAGCGGCAGTTTCGCGATCCGCAACTGCAACGCTTCCGGCTTATAGCCTTCGATCTGCGCGGGCACGGGCTTTCCGACAAGCCGGGCCAGGAATCCGCTTATCGCAACGGTAAACGCTGGGCTGGTGATCTGGCGGCGATTATCGCCGCCAGCCACGCTCATAAGCCGCTACTGGTGGGCTGGTCGCTGGGCGGCGCGGTGATCACCAACTATCTGGCTGCCCGTGGCGATTCCGATATTCGCGGCGCGCTCTACGTGGATGGCGTGGTGGAACTGACTCCGGCGTTGATCCCCTCTCACACCAGCGTCTATCGGGATATGATCGCGGCAGATCTGAAGACCCATCTGGATGGCGAGCGCGCCTTTCTGCGGCTGTGCTTCCACCAGCAGCCGGATAGCGTCACCTTTGAGCGCCTGCTGGCCAACGCAGCTCTGGCGGCATGGCCCATGCAGCGCGCAGTGCCTTCCATGAGCATTGCGCTGGAGCAGGGCCTGGGTCAGGCCCGGGTTCCTCTGCTGTTTATTTACGGCGCGCAGGACGCCCTGGTCCGGCCTCTGCCCGCGCTGGCTCGTGCCCGTCAGGTCAATCCGGGGATTCAGTCGCGCCTCTATCCAAACGCCGGTCATGCGCCCTTTATGGAAGAGCCGACGCGTTTTAATCGCGAACTGGCGACCTTCGCCGACAGCCTGTAACCCTGCGGCAGGGACGCCGTAGCCCCCCATATTTAATGAACAACCATTATTGCGATTAGAGAGCCTAAACTCCTACCAGGATCGCAAATCAATGACCTTGTAATTTCCATGTGTATACAATTTGATACATTTATAGAATGATATGTTAACAAATAAGTAAAAATACGGGAGACACCTCATGGATGTACAACCACTGAAAGCCGCAATGTCCAGCCCCCCTTCCGGACGCGGGCTGGCGATTATCGCCATCGACATTGTCCTGCTGATCGTACTGATCAATTTTTTACCCTTCGACGAAAAGGCGAACGCGGGCCTGGCGCTGATGGTGTTTATCGGCGTGCTGTGGCTGACGGAGGCAATCCACGTCACCATCACCGCATTGTTAATTCCGCTGCTGGCCATTGCCTTCGGTCTGCTGGATGCCAACAACGCCCTGAAATCCTTCGCTAACCCGATTATCTTTCTGTTCTTCGGCGGCTTCGCGCTGGCGACGGCGCTGCACGTTCAGGGGCTGGACAGACTCATCGCCAATCGGCTGTTGATGCTGGCGGGCGGCCGGCTGGGGCTGGCGGTCATCATTCTGTTTGGTGTGACAGCCGCGTTTTCGATGTGGATCAGTAACACCGCCACGGCGGCGATGATGCTGCCGCTGGCACTGGGGATCCTCACCAATCTGGATCCGGAAAAAGAGCGCAAAACCTATATCTTCCTGCTGCTGGGCATCGCCTATAGCGCCAGCATCGGCGGCCTGGGCACCCTGGTGGGCAGCCCGCCTAACGCCATCGCCGCCGCGCAGCTCAATATCGGCTTCTTCGAGTGGATGAAGTACGGCATTCCGCTGGTGGTGGTGATGATGCCGCTGATGGTCGGGCTGATGTATCTGATGCTGCGCCCGAATATGAAGTACAAAGTGGATATCAAGCTGGAGCAGATGGAATGGACCACCATGCGCCTGATAGCCCTGGCGATCTTCGCGCTGACGGTAGCCTGCTGGATCTTCAGCACCCGGATCAGCGCGCTGTTGGGCGGCGTGAAGCAGTTTGACTCCCTGGTAGCGATCTCCGCCGCGGTGCTGATCGGCGTAAGCGGCGTCGCCAGCTGGAAGCAGATACAAAACAATACTGAATGGGGCGTGCTGATGCTGTTCGGCGGCGGTCTGACGCTGAGCATTATTTTGCAGGATTCCGGCGCCAGCGCCATTATGGCCAACGGCATGGCGGATATCTTCGGCGCCAGCCACTGGTTTATCATCATGCTGGCGGTGGCGACCTTTATCATCTTCCTGACCGAATTCACCAGTAATACCGCCAGCGCCGCGCTGCTGGTGCCGGTATTCGCCACGGTAGCTAAAGCGCTGGGCATGCCGGAAGCGCTACTGACGCTGATTATCGGTTTCGGCGCCTCCTGCGCCTTTATGCTACCGGTCGCCACCCCGCCCAACGCCATTGTGTTCGGTTCCGGGTATATTAAACAAACCGATATGGTGCGGGTTGGCATTGGGCTTAACATCGTGAGCGTCGCGGTGGTCACGCTGTTCGCCTGGTTCCTGTGGCAATAGCGGTCAGAAGCCCAGGACCCGCTCTCGCCGGACAAAGAGACCATCGTCACTCAGGCCCACCAGGGCGACAATGGTCTCTGCCGCAAACCACTGCGCCGTAGACAATTGGACGATTCATGACGTGCCGCTCTGTCACTCTTCCTTCTGGTGCCAGTACGCCACGGCGCGCAGACGCCGGGCGTCGATTTCCGGCGTCTCGAAACGGCTGCTCAGGCGCTTCACGGCTTTGCCTTCCCCGGTTACCCACAGGAAATAGTCGTCAGCCGGGACTTCCAGAGTCTCCAGGCGACGGGCAATGGCCTGTTCGTCACCGGCCGCGACCCATTCGATATCAAAGTCGGACAGATGCGCCAGATAGGCTTTGCTGGCCGGATCGTGAATAGCAACGATGGCCGTCACCTTTCCCCCGCTGGCCAGACGGCTTAGCGCTTCCAGGCGGCGGCGCAGCGCCGGCATTCCGGTTTCGTCGCAGACATAAAGCTGCCAGTGATAATCTTCGGGCACGATCAGCGAACCGCGCGGGCCACCGGCGAACAGCGTATCGCCCGGTTGCACCCGTTGCGCCCAGTCACTTGCGACGCCACCGTCGTGAATAAAGAAATCGAGCGCCAGTTCGTGGCGCTGCGCGTCATACAGCGGGGTGTAGTCGCGCGACGGCGGGCGCTCATCGCTGCTCCAGACAATCCCTTCATCCGTGGCCTGAGGGGGGATAAAGGTGGCGGGATCGGTAGGGAAAAAGAGTTTGATATGATCATCGAACCCTTGTGAGACAAAGCCTTCCAGCTCCGGGCCCCCCACCACCACGCGCCGGAAGCCCGGGGCGATATCTTCGCTACGCAATACCGTCAGAGCGCGGAAACGCAGTTCATTACGTACCCGGCGCGGAAGATTCTCGTTTTTCTGTTCAGCCATCGTTTCTCTCTTCAACCGTAAAAGGACTCTTGTGCAGGCATGCTCACTGGCGCCTGCCTCTATTAGATATATCTAAACTTCAGTGTAAGTGATAATGATTCCTGATTGCGTTAAATGCAACCTTTTTTTGATATAGCCATCAGACAGCGTACCCATCATTGAGAAGCGAAATTAATTTCTTAATTATCAATTAATTAATATAAATCACGCATATTTCATTGCATGCTGGTAATTTTTAGATATAAATAGATATATCTATATAGCAGGACATCACATCATGCGTGACAGCGATAATCCCTGGGGCTCCGTTGCCGGTGAACTGGGCCATGAAGCCCCCCATCACGGGCGCGGAGGCCGACACGGCAAGCGTCCGCGCTTCTTCGGCCACGGCGAGCTGCGGCTGATCATCCTCGACATCCTGATCCATGGCGCCAGCCACGGTTATGAGTTAATTAAGGCTATTGAAGGGCTGACCGGCGGCCACTACGCCCCCAGCCCGGGCGTGATCTACCCCACGCTCGAACTGCTGGCCCGGCAGCAGTGCGTCAATATCAGCGAAGAGGAAGGCGGTCGTAAGCGCATAGCTATCACCCCGGAAGGAGAAATGTTCCTGGAACAGCATCGGGAACATCTGACTCATATCCACCAGCGTCTGAAAGCGCGCGCCGTAGGCCATCAGTTGCGTAAAAACCCGCAAATGAAGCGGGCGCTGGAAAATTTTAAGGCGGTACTCGATCTACAGGTCAATCAGGGGGAGTGCGACGAAGCGCGGTTAAAGCGCATCGTCGCCGTCATCGACAAAGCCGCGCAGGAAATAGCGCAGCTTGAATAAAAGCGTTAGCTCACATTGATGAACGCGCCTTTCGGGCCGGTCACAATGCAGTGATTGCGGCCGGTGGTTTTGCCGAAAGACATCGCCTTGTCAGCGCGGTCAATGGCTTCGTGCAGGGTTTCATCTTCCAGAATCGGCGCCGGAGCGCCGGTGACCGTCACCTTAATGTCTTCGCTATCGCGGCTGCTCCAGCGCCGGCAACAGATGGCATAGTGTAAAGCCGCTGTACAGCAGCTGGCACAGCGCTAATCTCGTCAACGACTCGTGTAACTTTCTTCATGAAATTAATATAAGCTCACAAAATAACAAGCACGGGAAAAGGTTGCTGTTACTTTCAAATAAGACCAATAACAGACAAATCATTACATCTGTTTCCCGGGCGAAATTAAATAGTCCCGCCTTTTAATGTCGCTACGGCGTTCATCCCTTACCGCATGTGCTCTGCGTGAATTCCGTCACAATCCTTAATCCTCAGCAGGCCCGATCGCCAACAGCCAATTATCCTTAACTCATCCGACCACATGAATTGTTCGCACCGGAACCCATTATGCGCTACCCCACACTGTTTACACCGCTGGATTTGGGATTCATCACATTAAAGAACCGGGTGCTGATGGGCTCAATGCATACCGGACTGGAAGAACGCCCGGATGGCGCAGAACGGCTGGCCGCTTTCTATGCCGAACGGGCACGTCACGGCGTGGGGCTGATTGTAACCGGCGGCATCGCTCCTGAACCCAGCGGCGTTACCATGCCCGGCGGCGCGCTGCTCAACGCCAGCAGCCAGTTGGCGCCCCATCGAATCATTACCCGGGCCGTACATCAGTATGACGGACGCATCGCATTACAGATTCTGCATACCGGGCGCTACAGCTATCAGCCTCATCCGGTAGCGCCCTCCGCTCTGCGCGCGCCCATCAACCGCTTTACGCCCCATGCCCTGACGCCCCGGGAAATCCGCCAGCTTATCGGGGACTTCGCCCGCTGCGCCATGCTTGCCCGGGAAGCAGGCTACGACGGCGTGGAAATTATGGGTTCCGAAGGCTATCTGATTAATCAGTTTCTGGCCGCCCGCACCAATCAGCGCAGCGATGAATGGGGGGGCGACGCCGAACGGCGAATGCGCTTCGCGACGGAAGTAGTACGCGCGGTGCGCGCCAGCGTGGGCGACGACTTCATCATTATCTGGCGCCTGTCGCTACTGGATCTGGTGGAAGGCGGCAGCACCTTTGAAGAATCCCTGACGCTGGCCCAACGGCTGGAAGCCGCTGGCATTACGCTGATTAATAGCGGTATCGGCTGGCATGAAGCGCGCATCCCGACTATTGCCGCATCGGTGCCGCGCGGGGCCTTCGCCTGGGCGACCCGCCGCCTGAAAGAGCGGGTTAATCTGCCTACCATCGCCACCAATCGCATTAACGATCCCGGCGTGGCGGAGGCGATCCTGGCCGCCGGCGACGCCGATATGGTCTCGATGGCGCGCCCCTTCCTGGCGGATCCAGCGCTGCTCAGCAAGGCGCAGGCCGGCCATGAGGCGGACATCAACACCTGTATCGGCTGCAACCAGGCCTGCCTGGATCAGGTGTTCGCAGGTCAGGTGAGCTCCTGCCTGGTCAATCCGAGCGCCTGTCATGAAACCCTGCTGACGCCCGCGCCTTTAACCGTCGCCAAAAACCTGGCCGTGGTGGGCGCAGGGCCGGCTGGACTGGCTTTCGCCATTAACGCCGCCCGGCGCGGCCATCGGGTGACCCTGTTCGACGCCGCGATGGAGCCCGGCGGCCAGTTCACCCTCGCCCGGCAGATCCCGGGCAAGTCGGAGTTCAACGAAACGCTACGCTATTTCCGCCATCGCCTGCAGCATCTGGATATCCGCCTATGCCTGGAGCATCGCGCTGGCCCTGAAGATCTTAAGGGTTTCGATGAGATCGTGCTGGCCTGCGGCATCCGCCCGAGAACGCCGGAGATTCCCGGCATCGACCACAGTAAGGTACTCAGTTATCTGGAGGTGCTGCGCGATAAAAAACCGGTGGGCAAACGGGTGGCGATTATCGGCTGCGGCGGTATTGGCGTAGATACCGCCCTGTGGCTGAGCCAGAGTGCGGCGCCGCAAAGCATTCCCGCGTTTTGCGCCGAGTGGGGCATCGATACCGATCTCCATCATTCCGGCGGCCTGTTACCGGAAGGTGCCCGGCCGCATCCCAGCCCGCGCAGCATTGTGATGCTCCAGCGCTCACCCGGCCTGCCGGGCGCAAACCTTGGTAAAACCACCGGCTGGATCCACCGTCTGGCGCTTAAATCCCGCGGAGTGGAGATGCTTTCAGGCGTAACCTATCTGGGCATCGATGATCAAGGTCTGCATATTCATACCCCGGAAGGCGCACGCACGCTGGCGGTGGATAACGTAGTTGTCTGCGCCGGTCAGGAGCCGGAACGCGGTCTGGCGCAGGCGCTAGCCGGCGATCCCCGCCCGGTGCACCTGATCGGCGGTTGCCAGCAGGCCCGCGAGCTGGACGCCCGCAGGGCCATTGAACAGGGAACCCGGCTGGGAATGACGATTTAACGCGCTTTGCTTTTGCGCTGCTTCAGGGCGCGCAGCACCACAAACTTTTTGTTGCTGGCGACGACGGCGCAGTTGCCAAACAGCTTCTTCAGCTTGCGGTGATAGTCAAGGTGCCGGTTGCCGACGATACGCAACTCGCCGCCAAATTTCAGGCAACGCCGGGCATCCTGGAACATCTGCCAGGCGATATAGTCGGTAATGGCGTGCTGTTGATGAAACGGCGGATTGCACAGCACCGCATCCAGGCTTTCCGGCGCTACGCCCGCCAGCGCGTTATTGACCATAAAGCGGCTACGGGCCTGAGCTTCTGGCAGGTTGTGCTGTATGTTAAGTTCAGCGGAAGCGACGGCCATATAAGACTCATCGACAAAAGTCACAGTCGCATCGGGGTTCTGCGCCAGAAGCCGCATACCGATCACCCCATTACCGCAGCCCAGATCCACCAGTTCCCCTTCCAGATTTTCCGGCAGGTGCTCCAGAAAGAAGCGGGCACCGATGTCGAGCCCGGAGCGAGCGAAGACATTGGCGTGGTTGTGAATCTGCCAGGAGGTACCTTCCAGCAACCACGAGTGAGTCAGCGGCGCCTCCTCCAGCGCTGGCGCGCTCCAGGTAGAGTGAATCAGGCGTGCCTTTTTCCAGGCAAGCGTTGTAGTGGTCGGCCCCAGAATGCGCTCAAACAGCGCCAGGGTAGAGTTATGGATATCCCGGGCTTTAGCGGCGGCGACGATCCGGGTTTCCGGCGTCACCACGGCTCGCAGGGCACGCAGCTGATATTCCAGCAGCGCCAGCTGTTTCGGCACTTTAATAAGCACCAGCGACGGCGTCTGAGGCAGAGGATCCAGGCTACCTTGCAGCGTGACCGCCGATTCATCCAGGCCATTAAGCCGCAAATTCTGGCGCGTTGCCTGTTGAGTGATAAAGGAGTCGCTGACGCAGACAGGATGGTGCCGGGCCAAAGCGCAGGCCAGCGCGCCAAAGGCGTCATTTAGTATCAGTAGCGGGCCTGCGCCCGGCTCTCCTGCTTGCTGTAACAGATATTCATCCGCCGCTTCCCACGCCTGTAGCGGCGAAGCATCATCAGTTGCGGGAAGACGCTGCAACGTCAGTTGCTGCCCCCCCAGTTCCACCTGGCTCATCGACCCCTCCGGATGATAAAATCCACACCCTGAACAAAACGCCAGAGTATATCTGAAAACCCGGCGCTTGCGGGAAGCGCGGGCGCAACAATAGCGGAGACAGGCATGACGACGCTCACTTACCTGCAGGGCTATCCTGAATCGCTACTGACGCAGGTTCGCGCGCTTATCGACCAGGGCCAACTGGGCGCCGTGCTGCAAAGCCGCTATCCACAGCGCCACGATATCGCCAGCGATAAAGCGCTGTGGGACTATGTTCAGCAGATTAAGAACCGCTATCTGCGCAGCGCCCCGCCCGTCAGCCGGGTGATGTACGACAACAAAATCCACGTCATGAAACACGCGCTGGGGCTGCACAGCGCCGTCTCCCGGGTGCAGGGCGGTAAACTGAAAGCCAAAGCGGAAATCCGCGTCGCGACGCTGTTTCGCAACGCGCCGGAATCCTTCCTGCGGATGATTGTGGTTCATGAACTGGCGCACCTGAAAGAGAAAGATCACAACAAGGCGTTCTATCAGCTGTGCTGCCATATGGAGCCCCACTATCATCAACTGGAGTTCGATACCCGGCTGTGGCTGACCTGGCGCGACCGGCAGGCAGCGGAGCGCTAGCCGGTAATATCCCTGCAAAATTTGTTTTTTACCCGTTTGCTCCGAATCTATATGCTGGGATCGTCCTGCCCCCTGATTTCAGGGGAGGCACAAACACAATAACCCAGGAGACAGCATGAAGATCGTAACGCTCGACGGCGATACCCTTCCTTTACCGATCCCTCAACCCGACTGGTGCGACGAGTGGTCTTATCGCGGCAGCACCCTACCCGATGAGTTGCCGGATGCACTGCGCGGCGCCACTGTCGCTATCACCAACAAGGTACAACTGCGGGCAGACGTTCTGAAGGATCTGCCGGATCTGCGCTATATATGCGTTGCCGCCACGGGCTATGACTGCGTGGATATCGACGCCTGCCGCCAGCAGGGGATCGCGGTCAGCAACGTACCGGGCTATTCCACCAATAGCGTGGCCGAAACGGTTATCGGCAACATTTTCGCCCTGCGTCGTCATCTGGTCGAATACCGCCGTCGCGCCTTTGCCGAATGGCAGAGCGCCCCCCACTTCTGTATTCAGGGGCCGCTGATTCGCGATCTCCAGGGCGCCACCTTAGGTATCTTTGGCCGCGGCGCCACCGGGCGCGCCGTGGCGCAAAAGGCCGAAGCGCTGGGCATGAAGGTGCTGTTCGCCGAGCATAAGCAAGCGCCTGGCGTGCGCGACGGCTATACCGCCTTTGACGAGGTGCTGGCCCACAGCGACGTTATCAGTCTACACTGCCCGTTAACGCCGCAGACCCGCCACCTGTTCGATGCCGCCACCCTGAGCGCCATGAAGCCGGGCGCGCTGCTAATCAACAGCGCCCGCGGGCCGCTGATTGACGAAGCTGCGCTGGCCCAGGCGCTGCGCGACGGCCCCCTCGGCGGCGCCGCGCTGGACGTTCTGACGCAAGAGCCGCCGCGCAGCGGTAGCCCGCTGCTGGAAACCCACCAGGATAATCTGATTATTACTCCCCACGTCGCCTGGGCAAGCGAGGCCAGCGTGGAGAACCTGATTCAGGGCATCAATGAAAATCTGGCCGGATGGCAGGCCGGCGCGATAAAAAATCAGGTAAACCGCGCCTGATACGACCACCGCTTCCTCGCCATATGACGGGGAAGCGGTATCGCGCACAGGTTTTTACTTAACATCCTGCTACGCTGTTCGTGAGTCTGGCTTTGGAGAATATCCTCAAAAATGATACGTCTTGCCGTAATAGGAACCAACTGGATCACCCGCCAGTTTGTCGATGCCGCCCATGAAAGCGGCCTGTATACCCTGACCGCTGTCTATTCACGTACCCTTGAGAACGCCCACGAATTCGCCCGGGATTATCCGGTCGACAGGCTGTTCACTTCACTGGAAAGTCTGGCGCGCAGCGATGCCATCGACGCAGTCTACATCGCCAGCCCTAATTCCCTGCACTTTCCGCAGATCCAGCTGATGCTGGAGCACGGCAAACACGTGATTTGCGAAAAGCCGCTGACCTCAAACCTCCAGGAAGCCAAAGCTGCGATCCAACTGGCACGCGACAACCAGCTCGTGCTGTTCGAAGCATTCAAGACCGCGTACCTGCCCAACTTTACGGCGTTGCGCCAGGCGCTGCCGCGGGTCGGTAAGCTACGTAAGGTGCTGTTTAACTACTGTCAGTACTCCTCGCGCTATCCGCGCTACCTGGCGGGCGAAAACCCCAATACCTTTAATCCGGCCTTTTCCAATGGCTCGATTATGGATATCGGCTATTACTGCCTGGCTACCGCGCTGGCGCTGTGGGGCGAGCCGCATGCCATACAGTCCCACGCGACACTACTGGAAAGCGGCGTCGACGGCCACGGCAGCGTGCTGATGGACTACGGCGAATTCAGCCTGACGCTGCTGCATTCCAAGGTGAGCAACTCGACGCTGCCGAGCGAAATCCAGGGTGAAAAGGGCTCGCTGGTGATTGAGCGGATTTCAGAGCTGCAACGCATCACCTTTATTCCGCGCGGCGGCACGCCGCAGGATCTGACCGAGCCTCAGCATATCAACACCATGCTGTACGAAGCGGAAGCCTTCGCTCGTCTGGTGGAAGAGCGGGAAGTGAACCACCCGGGACTTCAGTTAAGCCGCAGCACCGCACGCCTGCTGACCCGAATCCGCGCCCAGACCGGCGTGGTGTTCCCGGCGGATGGCATAGATGTCCAACCCACAACGTAAATTCAGGTAAATAACCGGTAACAGAATTTGACCCCGCTCACAGGCTCGCCTATGGTAATCAGCGCAAAGGGGAGTAACTTCATTGCCGGTGGATCGTCATTACGAAACCTTGTGTTTCCGGTCGCCGGGCAGTGTGGATGATTTTCTATACTCGCTATGATGAAGAGTATAGTCCACGTTGTAAGTGAGACCTTGCCGGAAGGCGAGGTGTAACTGCAACGCAGCAATTGCGGCTAACGTCTTCCGACGTTGGCCGTTTTTTGTTTTGAAGGAACTCTCTATGAATACTGTCGGCACCCCCCTGTTATGGGGCGGATTCGCTATCGTGGTCACCATCATGCTGGCCATCGACCTTCTGCTTCAGGGCAGGCGCGGCGCCCACGCGATGTCGATGAAGCAGGCAGCCGCCTGGTCCATCGTCTGGGTAACGCTCTCTCTGCTGTTTAATGCCGCCTTCTGGTGGTATCTGGCTGGCACCGAAGGGCGCGCGGTGGCAGATACCCAGGCGCTGGCCTTCCTGACCGGTTATCTGATTGAAAAAGCCCTGGCGGTAGACAACGTCTTCGTCTGGCTGATGCTGTTCAGCTATTTCTCGGTTCCCGCAGCGCTTCAGCGCCGGGTGCTGGTCTACGGCGTTCTGGGCGCCATCGTGCTACGAACCATTATGATCTTTACCGGTAGCTGGCTAATCGCCCGCTTCGACTGGATCCTCTACCTGTTCGGCGCTTTCCTGCTGTTTACCGGTATTAAAATGGCCATCGTCAAAGAAGATGATGAAAGCGGCATTGGCGATAAACCGCTGGTGCGCTGGCTGCGTGGCCATCTGCGTATGACGGACTCTATTGAAAACGAACACTTTTTTGTGCGTAAGAAAGGCGTGCTGTTCGCCACACCGCTGCTGCTGGTGCTGATTATGGTGGAACTGAGCGATGTTATCTTCGCGGTAGACAGCATTCCGGCTATCTTTGCCGTCACCACCGATCCCTTTATCGTCCTGACCTCGAACCTGTTCGCGATTCTGGGCCTGCGCGCCATGTACTTCCTGCTGGCGGGGGTGGCCGAGCGCTTCTCAATGCTGAAATACGGGCTGGCGGTGATTCTGGTATTTATCGGCATTAAGATGCTGATTGTCGACTTCTGGCACATCCCCATCGCCATCTCGCTGGGCGTGGTGGGCGGTATTCTGACCATCACACTGCTGGTAAACGCCTGGGTTAACAAGCGTAATGACGCTAAAAAACAGCTTCAGTAATAGAAACGGGGCGCCCCGCGCCCCATTTTCTCTGCCATAAAAGCTCAGTAAGTGAGCAAATATTAATAACTCGTGATTTTAACGTTATAAAATCTGCAATTCCGCACAAATATTAGCACTCCCCTCTTCCCGGATTCTCGCTTTTCCTTATACTCAAACGGGCAAACACGCTTTTTTACATCCTTTCACAATTACAAAGCGTACGGAAAAGTACGTGCAGAAAGGCAGTAACATTTCAACATCACAGGAAGGTTAACAATGGCTACACAAAATGCATCCGAAAGGTTGTTCCGGCGCCTGGCGCAGGGCAGCCTGGTCAAACAAATCCTGGTCGGCCTGGTACTGGGCATACTGCTGGCCTGGATCTCTAAACCCGCAGCCCTTGCCACCGGGCTGCTCGGTACCCTGTTCGTCGGCGCCCTGAAGGCCGTAGCGCCGGTGCTGGTGCTGGTGCTGGTTATGGCCTCCATCGCCAACCATAAGCACGGGCAGAAAACCAGCATCCGCCCGATTCTGATTCTCTATCTGTTCGGCACCTTTGCCGCCGCGCTGACGGCGGTAGTGGTGAGCTTCCTGTTCCCCTCCGCGCTGCACCTTGCCACCGGCACCACCGATATCACGCCGCCTTCCGGCATTGTCGAGGTATTAAAGGGGCTGCTGATGAGTATGGTTTCCAACCCCATCGATGCGCTGCTTAACGCCAACTATATCGGGATTCTGGTCTGGGCCGTGGCGCTAGGTTTTATGCTGCGCCATGCCGGTGACACCACCAAAAACCTGATCAACGACTTCGCCGAAGCCATCACCCGTATCGTCAAAGCGGTGATCCGCTTTGCGCCCATTGGTATCTTTGGCCTTATCGCCTCGACCATCGCCAGCACCGGTTTTGACACGCTCTGGGGCTATGCCCGCCTGCTGGTGGCGCTGATTGGCTGTATGTTCTTCGTGGCGCTGGTGCTCAACCCGCTGATGGTATGGTACAAAATTCGCCGCAATCCTTATCCGCTGGTATTCGCCTGCCTGCGCGAAAGCGGCGTGACGGCGTTCTTTACCCGCAGCTCCGCCGCCAATATTCCGGTGAATATGGCGATGTGTGAAAAGCTGAAGCTGGACAGGGATACCTATTCGGTTTCGATTCCGCTGGGTGCCACCATTAACATGGCCGGAGCGGCGATCACCATCACGGTACTGACCCTGGCCGCAGTGCATACCCTGGGCATTCAGGTGGATCTGTTTACCGCGCTGCTGCTGAGCGTGGTGGCCGCGCTGGGCGCCTGCGGCGCTTCCGGCGTGGCGGGCGGTTCGCTGCTGCTGATCCCACTGGCCTGTAATATGTTCGGCATTCCCAACGATATCGCCATGCAGGTAGTGGCGGTAGGCTTTATTATCGGCGTGCTGCAGGATTCCTGTGAAACGGCCCTAAACTCTTCCACCGATGTGCTGTTTACCGCCGCCGCCTGCCTGGCGGAAGAGCGTACGCTACCCAACAGCCCGCAGCGGAGTTAACTGCCGGAACTTCCGCCCGGATGGGCGGAAGTTTGTTCCACCAGCGCTTTTTCCACCCGAAAGGGATCGACGCCCCGGCGCTGCATGCGCCAGAAGCGAATAATATTCAGGCCATTAACCACCAGAAAACTCCCTTCAATCAGCGTTCCGCCAATGGATCCCAGCCAGAAGTTATGAATCACCCAACAGACCGTGGAACACCAGATCACGCAACGCATCCCCAGGCCGTGCCAGCGAAACAGCGCCCAGGTGCTAACGGTGGTTCCCACAACAGGCAGCAGTTCCATTGGATGCTGTAGCTTTGCCAGCCCCAGCGTCAGGGTCAGCGCAATAAAAGCGCCCATAACCCACAGGCTGCGGGTGCGTAACGTAATCAGGGTGCGCAGCGCGTTCAGTCCGGCGCTCATACCGGCAGGCCAGGCGCCCATCAGTACAAAGTGGCAGGCGATCACCGCGCTGTAGCAGGAAAGCTGTTTCTTAAAACGCCGCTCATCGCGATTGATAAAGGTCGTGATACCGATAATAAAAGCAATAATGCCGACCCCCTGGGCCAGCCATTCCAGGTTCATGGATACTCCTTAGAGCCTGTCCCATTGGGGCTATTTTATTTGCCATTCTGGCCCTGGGCGGTGCTCAGACAAAACACGTGAGTGTTTTGAACGTCCTTCAGGGCGGCCCCGAAGGGGGGAGCGGAGCGAATAATCCTTACGTACTACCTGTACGTTCCGGTTCCTGCGCGCTGTCCGTGTCCAGACTGGCTACAACAATAACGCCTGATGGGACAGGCTCTTAGTCCGTTCTTACGCAAAAACGGCGCATCACAAAGTGAAACGCCGTTTTATATCATACTGCAATTCCTGCTTTACAGCGTGACGCCGCTCTTAAATATCGCCAGCTCGCGGAAGTCGTTTCGTTCGTTACAGGTCAGCTTACCGCTGGCAATGTCGGCAATAGCGTCGATAAAGCGCTCCAGCAGTTCCGGCATCGAAACACCGTGCAGAAGCTGACCGGCATCGAAGTCGATCCAGTGCGGCTTCTTCGCGGCCAGTTCGCTGTTGGTGGCAATCTTCACCGTCGGCACAAAACCGCCGTAGGGAGTACCGCGCCCGGTGCTGAACAGCACCATATGACACCCGGCGCCGGCCAGCGCGCTGGTGGCTACCGCATCATTACCCGGCGCGCTCAGCAAATTCAGGCCTGGCTCGCTCAAACGTTCACCATAGCGCAAAACGTCCACCACCTGGCTCTGGCCCGCCTTTTGGGTACAGCCCAACGACTTCTCTTCCAGGGTAGTGATACCGCCTGCCTTGTTCCCCGGCGACGGGTTTTCGTAAATCGGCTGGTCGTGGGCAATGAAGTACTGCTTAAAATCATTGACCATCGCCACCGTTTTCTCGAAGGTCGCTTCGTCACGGCAGTGGCTCATCAGGATCCGCTCCGCGCCGAACATCTCCGGCACTTCGGTCAGTACGGTGGTGCCGCCGTGAGCGACCAGATAGTCAGAGAAGCGCCCCAGCATCGGGTTGGCGGTAATACCGGACAGACCATCGGAGCCACCACACTCCAGCCCGAACTTCAGTTCACTCAAACGGCCTGGTACGCGTTTGTCCTGCCGCATCGCCGCATAGAGCTGGCTCAGGTGCACCAGTCCCGCCTCCACTTCGTCATCCTGCTGCTGGCAGACCATGAAGTGAACGCGCTGCGCATCATAGTCGCCCAGGGTTTCCCGAAAGGCGTCTATCTGGTTGTTCTCGCAGCCCAGGCCAATCACCAGCACCGCTCCCGCATTGGGGTGACGCACCATGTTCTGCAACATGGTGCGGGTATTGAGATGGTCGTCGCCTAACTGCGAACAGCCAAACGGGTGGCTGAACAGATGAACACCGTCGATATCCGGCGCATCGTTATGCTGCTTCAAAAAACGCTGCTGGATCTGACGCGCAATGCCGTTCACGCAGCCAACAGTAGGCAGGATCCACAGTTCGTTACGCACCCCGACCTCGCCGCTGGCGCGGCGATAGATCTGTACTTCGCGATCCGCAGTCTGCTCGCCGGCGGCGATGATTTCAGGCTGATAGCTATACTCATCCAGGGCGTTCAGGTTAGTGCGAACGTTCCAGGAATGGACGTGTTCCCCGGGGGGGATATCACTCAGGGCATGGCCGATGGGCAGGCCGTATTTAACAATGTTCTCGCCCCTGGCGATAAGGTTCAGCGCAAACTTATGGCCACGCGACAGCGCCTGGCGGAGCTGTACCTGAACGCCGTCCAGCTCAATGACCATCCCTTCCTGCAGATCCTCCAGTGCGACCGCGACATTGTCCTGCGCGTGGATCCTGATGTATTGCATATCAACCTCGAAATGGCCGGTTAGTTCAGTTCAATGCCGAAGTAGTCACGGGCATTGTTGAAGCAGATGTTTTCCACCATGGTGCCCAGCAGTTTGATATCCGCCGGCGCTTCGCCCGCTTCCACCCAACGGCCAATCATCTGACACAGCAGACGACGGAAGTATTCGTGACGGGTATAGGACAGGAAGCTGCGGCTGTCGGTCAGCATCCCCACAAAGCGGCTCAGCAAGCCCAGCTGCGCCAGCTGCGTCATCTGTCGCTGCATGCCGTCTTTCTGATCGTTAAACCACCAGCCGGAACCAAACTGCATCTTGCCCGCGACGCCTTCGCCCTGGAAGTTGCCGATCATGGTACCCAGCACTTCGTTGTCGCGCGGGTTCAGGCAGTACAGGATAGTCTTCGGCAACAGGTTCTCTTCGTTTTGCTTGCTCAGCAGGCGCGAGAGTTCCTGGGCCAGCGGACGGTCATTGATAGAATCAAAGCCCACATCCGGCCCCAGCAGCTTGAACTGACGCAGGTTGTTATTGCGCAGCGCGCCAATGTGGTATTGCTGCACCCAGCCGCGACGCGCGTATTCGGCACCCAGCCAGACCAGTACCGCGGTTTTAAACTGCGCGGTTTCCAGTTCGCTTAACGCGGAGCCGGAAAGGCGGCGAGCCAGAATGGCGTCCAGCGTGGCTTCATCGGCATCGGCGTAAAGAACCACATCCAGCGCATGGTCGGACACTTTACAGCCGTGGGCGGCGAAGTGGTCCAGACGCTTGCTCAGGGCACTCTGCAGATCGCTGAAGCGGCGGATATCGGTATCGGCGACTTCCGCCAGCTTAGCGATATACCCGACAAAGGTGTCCTGCTCGATGTTAAAGGCTTTGTCCGGACGCCAGCTCGGCAGCACCTTGACATCGAAACTGCCGTCGGCGGCAATACGCGCATGGTGGCTCAGGTCGTCGATCGGGTCGTCGGTGGTACCCACCATCTTCACGTTCATCTGCTTCATGATGCCGCGGGCGGTAAACGCATCCTGAGCCAGCAGATCGTTGCACTGGTTCCAGATCTCATCAGCCGTTTCCGGCGACAGCAGCTTGCCAGTAATGCCGAACGGGCGGCGCAGCTCCAGATGGGTCCAGTGATACAGCGGGTTGCCGATGGTGTGCGGCACGGTAGCGGCCCAGGCGTCAAACTTCTCACGATCGGAGGCATCGCCGGTACACAGACGTTCGGCAACGCCGTTAGAGCGCATGGCGCGCCACTTATAGTGATCGCCTTTCAACCAGATGTCATAAAGGTTGTTGAAGCGATAGTCATCCGCGACCTGCTGCGGCGGCAGATGGCAGTGGTAATCAAAGATGGGCTGCTCTTTAGCGTGATCGTGATAGAGACGACGGGCAAACTCGGTATCCAGCAGAAAATCTTCAGTCATAAACCGGTTCATTATTTTTTCCTCTGGCGAATGGATTCTGTGGTCTGCAACTATGATGACAAAGTTATCACACCAATTTCCTCCACCAATGGTAAATTTGTGTGCTAACTCACAATTTCAAGACAAATCTTTACGAAAAAACACGCCGTTTTACCTCTTAATCCCTTGCCAGAACTGGCCTCCCTACCCCTAAAGGATACCCCCACCGTGAAAAGTGCTTTTGTGATGTCACTCAACTTTTAAAGCTGTATGACAAGTTATCGTTGGCGCCGTCGTCATCTATCTGCCACATGGACCGATTTACGCGGCGATACGTCGCTTATTGCACGGTATGGATACCTCACAAGACAGAGGTCAGAAATGAGAAAAATAAAAGGATTACGCTGGTATATGATCGCACTGGTGACGCTGGGTACCGTGCTGGGTTACCTGACGCGTAATACTATTGCGGTCGCCGCACCGACCCTTCAGGAGCAGCTGCATATCACCACGCAGCAGTACTCTTACATTATCGCCGCCTATTCGGCGTGTTACACCGTCATGCAGCCGGTCGCCGGCTATATTCTTGATATTCTGGGTACCAAGGTTGGCTACGCCATGTTCGCCGTGCTCTGGGCCGTGTTCTGCGGCACCACCGCACTGGCGGGCAGTTGGGGCGGACTGGCTATCGCACGCGGCGCCGTAGGCGCTGCCGAAGCAGCGATGATTCCGGCGGGCCTGAAGGCCAGCTCCGAATGGTTCCCGGCAAAAGAACGCTCTATTGCCGTCGGTTACTTTAACGTCGGCTCCTCTATCGGCGCCATGCTGGCTCCGCCTCTGGTGGTCTGGGCCATCGTCTGGCACAGCTGGGAAATGGCGTTCATTATTACCGGCGTACTGAGCTTTATCTGGTCGATGCTGTGGCTGCTGCTGTATAAGCACCCGAAGCACCAGAAACACCTGAGCGATGAAGAGCGCGACTACATCATCGGTGGCCAGGAAGCCCAGCATCAGACCAACAATGGCAAGAAAATGTCCGCCTGGCAGATCATCCGCAACCGCCAGTTCTGGGGCATCGCACTGCCGCGCTTCCTGGCTGAACCTGCCTGGGGTACCTTCAACGCCTGGATCCCGCTGTTTATGTTCAAGGTATATGGCTTTAATCTGAAAGAGATCGCCATGTTCGCCTGGATGCCAATGCTGTTCGCCGACCTTGGCTGCATCGTCGGAGGTTATCTGCCGCCGCTGTTCCAGCGTCTGTTCGGCGTTAATCTGATTGTCTCCCGTAAGCTGGTGGTCACCCTTGGCGCCGTGCTAATGATTGGCCCGGGCACCATCGGCCTGTTCAGCAGCCCTTATGTCGCTATTGCCCTGCTATGCATCGGCGGTTTCGCTCACCAGGCGCTTTCTGGCGCGCTGATCACCCTCTCTTCCGATGTCTTCGGGCGTAACGAGGTAGCAACCGCTAACGGCCTGACGGGTATGGCCGCATGGACCGCCAGCACCCTGTTCGCCCTGGTGGTCGGCGCTCTGGCGGATACTCTGGGCTTCAGCCCGCTGTTCGCGGCGCTGGCGGTATTCGATCTGCTGGGCGCGGTGGTTATCTGGACGGTATTGAAGAACAAACCGGCTGAAGAACTTAACGACGATGGCCCGGGCAAGCTGAAACCCGCGCAACAGAGTTAAGCGCAGAGTAAAAAAGCCGCCTCCGGGCGGCTTTTTTACTCTCCCGGTAGAGCGTCACCGGGAAAAGTGGTATAACAAATCGATAGCAATTTTGTCCGGAGCCGCCCATGGAGTTAACTGAATCCCGACGACTTTATCAGCAGCTTGCCGCCGACCTGAAGCAATGCATCGAAGGCGGTATCTATGCTGTGGGAGAAAAGCTCCCCGCTGAACGTTTTATCGCCGAAGATAAGAATGTCAGCCGCACCGTGGTACGCGAGGCGATCATTATGCTGGAGGTCGAAGGGTACGTTGAAGTCCGCAAAGGTTCCGGTATTCACGTGATCTCCAGCCAGGCGAAGCATAGCCAGGTGCCCGACGAACGCCTGGAGTTCGCCAGCTTCGGCCCCTTTGAGCTTTTGCAGGCCCGCCAGCTTATCGAAAGCAATATCGCAGAGTTCGCCGCGACCCAGGTGACCAAACAGGATATTGTTAAACTAATGGAGATTCAGGAGAAATCGCGCTCAGAGCAGGATTATCGCGACTCTCCGTGGGATCTTCAGTTCCATGTGCAGGTCGCGCTGGCCACCCAGAACAGCGCGCTGGCGGCCATCGTTGAAAAAATGTGGACTCAGCGGGTACATAACCCCTACTGGAAAAAACTGCATGAGCATATCGATCTCAGCACCTTCGATCACTGGTGCGAGGATCACGATGCCATTCTGAAAGCGTTAATTCGCAAAGATCCGGCCGCCGCTAAACTGGCGATGTGGCAGCATCTGGAAAATACCAAACAGATGCTGTTTAACGAAACCAGCGACGATTTCGAATTCAACGCAGACCGGTTCCTGTTTACCGAAAATCCGGTCGTCCATCTTAACCTGCCGGCCCCCCCACAAAAATAGCCTTCCCCGGCGAGGGTAAGCAAACAATGTATAGTGTCAGCGTTTGTAAATACCCTCGCCACACCTCTTCGCGACAAGCAAAATCAATACTCAATGAAATACAAATATTATGACGTTGCCCGAAGGGCTTTGTTACAATTAGACGTATACCCTAAATAATTCAGACAGGCATCAACAGGCTAACGCTCTGAAGCATGAGGGGAATATATGATTGCATCGTCCCCTACAATATCCGGCGCATGCAGACACCAGACCGTCTCCGGCCGTCGCACGCCCTTCAGGCAGCGCGGCTGAACCGATCGTGTCATATACTCACCGCGCCCGCGGATGGCTTGCTTTCAGATGTGTACCAGGAAAAATGAATGGAACTTATAACGCAACTGCTGAACGCTCTCTGGAGTCAGGATTTTGAAACACTGGCGAATCCATCCATGATCTGGATGCTTTATTTTGTCTTGTTCATGATCCTGTTTCTGGAAAACGGACTGCTGCCTGCCGCGTTCCTGCCAGGCGACAGCCTGCTGGTCCTGGTGGGGGTTCTCATCGCCAAAGGCGCCCTGGGTTACCCGCAAACAGTGATTCTACTCACGGTGGCCGCCAGCCTGGGCTGCTGGCTGAGCTACATTCAGGGGCGCTGGCTGGGCAATACCCGAACGGTGCAAAACTGGCTGTCGCATCTGCCCGCCCACTATCACCAGCGCGCTCATCACCTGTTCCATAAGCACGGCCTTTCCGCTCTGCTGATCGCGCGCTTTATCGCCTTCGTTCGCACCCTGCTGCCCACCATCGCCGGGCTGTCAGGGTTAAGCAGCACGCGCTTTCAGTTCTTTAACTGGATGAGCGGCCTGCTGTGGATCCTGATTCTCACCACCCTCGGATATCTGCTGGGAAAAACCCCGGTATTTCTGAAATACGAAGACAAGTTGATGTCCGGCCTGATGCTGCTGCCCGTCGTACTGCTGATTTTTGGGCTTATCGGCTCCCTGGTGGTACTGTGGAAAAAGAAATATGCCAATCGGGGATGAGTTAACATGCGTCTGAATCTGGGACTGCGTCAGCTGATACTTATCGCTCTGCTGGCGCTTACCGCGACAACAGTCTGGCTTACGCTGCGCCAGCCGGAAGCATCGCTGGAGATCCGCGCCGTACGCGCGGGCGTAAGCTCACCCGACGGTTTCTTTGTCTGGCACCATCTGGACGCCAACGGCATTCCCTTCAAAAGCATTACTCCTGTCGGCAACGCGCTGGTGATTAAGTTCGACTCCAGCGCGCAAAGCAACGCCGCCCGGGAAGTTCTCAACCGAACTCTGCCTCACGATTACATCATCGCGCAGCAGGAAGATCGCAGCCTTTCCCTTTCCCTGCTTTCCCATCTGCGCTCCGAGCGCCACCGCCTGGGCTAGCCGTTTCAGCGTAATCCAGCCAATATACCCCACACAATGCCTTTGGGTTTTGTTGCGAATCGTCTATGCTTATTTTGTACGGTTCCGCCGTATTTACCCGATCGACTGGAATTTTCGGCGCTTTTAGACGCCGTAACACAATGGAAGGTTTCTTGATGAAAAGCCGTATTATGCTGGCAGTTGCGCTCTTATCTCTCACCGCCGTGGCGCAGGCCTCCTCCTCTCCATGCCGTGAAAAAGAGCAGAGCATCCTTAAGGAAATCAGCTACGCCGAGCAGCACGGTAATGAATATCGCCTTTCCGGCCTGAAAAAAGCCCTGAGCGAAGTTCGCACCCACTGTGACGACGATCGGGTTCGCGCCGATCATCGTAAGGATATCGCAGAAAAGCGTGCCGACGTCGCCGAGCGCCGGGCGGACCTGGAAGAAGCCAAACGCAAAGGCGATCCGGAAAAAATTGCCAAACGCGAGCGTAAACTCGCCGAAGAGGTATCTGAACTGAAGGCGTTAGAAGCCCGGGAATATTAATTTCCGGGAACCGAACTCAACAATCAGGAGAGAGTAGTAATGTCAAAAGATACTGAAAACTTGCGCGTTGAACTGCAATCACTGGCCGATACTCTGGAAGAGGTACTGAATGCCTCAGGCGAGAAAAGTAAGGCCGAACTGGAAACCCTGCGCGAAAAAGCGCGCCGCGCCCTGCAGGATAGCCGTAGCCGCCTGCATGATACCGGCGATGCCATCGCCCGCCAGACCCGCGAAGCAGCCTCCCGCGCCGACAACTACGTGCGCGACAACCCCTGGACCGGCATCGGTATCGGCGCCGCCGTGGGCGTTGTGCTGGGCGTTCTGCTGTCCCGCCGCTGATTATGGCCAATAACCGTCAACATCAGGGGCCAGGTAGTAGCCTGGTCGGAATCGGACAGCGGGTTCTGACTGTGTTGATCCGGATGGTGGAGACGCGTCTGCGCCTGGCGGTCGTTGAACTGGAAGAGGAGAAGGCCCGCCTGTTCCAGCTTCTGCTGCTGCTGGGCCTGACGATGCTGTTCGCCGCCTTCGGTCTGATGAGCCTGTTGGTACTCATCATCTGGGCCGTGGATCCGCAATATCGACTGATCGTGATGATCGCCACCACCGCAACGCTGTTGCTTCTGGCGTTAATCGGCGCTATCTGGACTCTGCGCAAAGCGCGGGCAACCTCGCTGCTACGCTATACCCGCCGTGAACTCAAGACCGACAGAGAATTGCTGGAGGAAAAAGAATGAGTCGCGAGCGAGAACAGCGTAAGGCGCTACTGCTTAGCCAGATTCAGCAGCAGCGTCTGGATCTGAGCGCCTGCCAGCGTGACTGGCTGCAGGCGACCGCATCCTTCGATCGCGGCTGGCTGACGCTACTTAATCTGCGCACCTGGGCCGTAGCTGGCGGCGGTCTGATGGCTATCTGGGGGCTACGTCGTCCCCGTATGCTGATGCGCTGGGGAAAACGCGGACTGGGTCTGTGGAGCTCCTGGCGGCTGATTCGCAATACCCTGAAGCGCGTACAGCGCTAACCCACGAATCGTCCTGAACGAGAAGAGAAACGTGCTCCGCCTTGCAGACGGAGCGCGCATTTTAGCTGCGTTTCACCAGCATCCAGAGGCTGATAAGCAGGAAGGTTCCACTGGGTATCAGCGCCCCAAGCAGCGGCGGAATATGATAGACCAGGCTGAGCGGGCCGAAGATCTTATCCAGCACGTAGAACAAGAAGCCGAAGCTTATCCCCGTCACTACGCGCACGCCCATGGGTACGCTACGCAACGGCCCGAAGATGAACGACAACGCCATCAGCATCATGACCGCCACCGAAACAGGCTGGAACACTTTACTCCACATGTTCAACTGATAGCGTCCGGAATCCTGACCGCTCGATTTCAGATACTTCACGTAGTTATGCAGACCGCTAATCGAAAGCGCATCGGGATCCAGCGCCACAACGCCCAGCTTATCCGGCGTCAGGTTGGTTTTCCAGATACCGCTTACGGTCTGGGTACCGGTAATCTGCTTTGCGTCTTTGAGAATCGACTCATCCACCTGCGACAGCTTCCACACCTTCTCTTTCGCATCAAAGGTAGCCGAGGCGGCGTGGCGCACCGACTGAAGACGGCGCTGCTTGTTAAAGCTGTAGATGCTGATGCCCGTCAATTCGTTATTGCCGCGCACCCGCTGGATGTAAACGAAGTTATCGCCGTCTTTGGCCCACATTCCTTCATCCTTGGTGGAGAGCAGCGAACCGCCGTAGACCATCTGCGCCCGGTAGTTACGCGCCATCTGTTCGCCCTGGGGCGCCACCCATTCACCGATAGCCATGGTCAGTAGCACCAGCGGAATCGCGGTTTTCATGACCGAAGCCGCAACCTGCATCCGGGTAAAGCCAGACGCCTGCATCACGACCAGTTCACTGCGCTGGGCCAGCATCCCCAGGCCCAGAAGAGCCCCAAGCAGCGCCGCCATCGGAAAGAAGATCTGAATATCCTTAGGTACGCTGAGCAGGGTGTACATCCCCGCGCCAGCGGCGGTATAGGCCCCTTTACCGGCGCGTTTAAGCTCATCCACGAACTTAATAATGCCCGACAGCGACACCAGCATGAACAACGTCATCATGATGGTGTTAAAGATGGTCTTACCGATATAACGATCGAGTACGCCAAAACCGAGCATCATACGGCTCCTTTCGCAGTGATTCGGGCCCGGAACTTACGCATCGCCACCGTATCCCACATGTTCAGAACCAGCGCCACTCCCAGATATAACAGGTTCACCCCCCACATCCAGATAACCGGATCCAGCTTGCCCTTACCGCCGTTGGACTTAAGCGAAGTCTGCAACAGGAAGAAGATCAGATACAGCAGCATCGCTGGCAGCATCGATAATACCCGGCCCTGGCGGGGGTTAACCACGCTCAGCGGCACCACCATCAACGCCATCACCACCACAGAGAATACCAGCGTGATACGCCAGTGCAGCTCGGCGCGCGCTTTATCGGTATGGGTGTTCCACAGCGTGCGCATATCCATCTGCTCGGTATCATCCGGGTCAAGGGTAACGGTCTGGTGACCGATAATGGCCTGATAATCCTGGAAGTCGGTTATCCGGAAGTCGCGCAGCATGGCGGTTCCCTCAAAACGGGTACCTTTGTTCAGGGTCACTACCTGGGATCCGTCCTTACGTAATGCGATATGGCCAGAATCCGCCACCACAACGGAAGGACGCGCGTTGCCCTTCGGCCGTAGCTGAGCCAGGAACACATCGTTAAAATGACTGCCGTCCACGTTTTCGATAAACAGTACCGCATTACCATCAGACGACGAGCGGAACTGTCCCTGCGCCAGCGACGCCATGCCAGGGTTGGATTTCACTTCCCCCAACACTTCATCCTGATAGCGCGCCGACCACGGACTGGCCCACATGACATTGACGGCCGCCAGAATACCTGTAAACAGCGCCAGCAGCATCGCGGCTTTGATAAGCACCATCCGGCTCAGGCCACAGGCATGCATCACGGTAATTTCACTTTCGGTATACAGCTTACCGAGAGTCATCAACAGCCCAAGAAACAGGCTAAGCGGCAGAATCAGCTGCGCCATTTCAGGCACGCCGAGGCCGAGTAACGAAAGGACAAGATTGGTCGGGATCTCTCCGTCAACCGCGGCTCCCAGAATCCTGACGAGCTTCTGGCAGAAGAAGATCAGTAACAGGATGAACAGAATCGCCAGTTGGCTTTTGAGCGTCTCCCGGACAAGATATCTTATGATTATCACATTAAATACGCCTGTGAAAACGAGTCTTTTTGCAGGAAAATCGCTTGTTTCAACGCTTAAACGTCATTTATTCTCCCGGAACAGCGAAATCGTCGCTAAGATTACTATACTTAGCGTTTTCGCGCGCGGGCAAAAAATGTGCCGTCGTGCCGAAATCGCATATCGCATTCGTTAAGATTAACACGAAGTCACCACAACAGCGGAATGAGTTATAAAAGAGGCGTAATTCTATACCGCATAACCCGCTGTTGTCTTTAAGATTCAGGAGCGTAGTGCATGGAGTTCAGTGTAAAGAGCGGTAGTCCAGAAAAACAGCGGAGCGCCTGCATCGTTGTGGGCGTATTCGAGCCGCGCCGCCTGTCCCCGATTGCCGAGCAACTCGATAAAATCAGCGACGGCTACATCAGCGCTTTGCTGCGCCGCGGCGAGCTGGAAGGGAAAGCGGGGCAAACCTTGCTGCTGCATCACGTTCCCAACGTTCTGTCGGAACGTATTCTGCTGATTGGCTGCGGCAAAGAGCGCGAGCTTGACGAGCGTCAGTACAAGCAGGTGATCCAGAAAACCATTAATACTCTGAATGATACCGGCTCTATGGAAGCGGTCTGCTTCCTGACCGAGCTGCACGTGAAGGGGCGTAATACTTACTGGAAAGTCCGTCAGGCGGTGGAAACCGCGAAAGAGACGCTCTACAGCTTCGATCAGTTAAAAACCAACAAAAGCGAGCCGCGTCGTCCGCTGCGTAAAATGGTCTTTAACGTTCCAACCCGCCGCGAGCTGACCAGCGGCGAACGCGCCATCCAGCACGGCCTGGCGATCTCGGCCGGTATCCGAGCCGCCAAAGATCTCGGCAATATGCCACCCAATATCTGTAACGCCGCCTATCTGGCTTCCCAGGCGCGCCAGCTGGCAGACGCTTTTGCCAGCAGCGTCAATACCCGGGTAATTGGCGAACAGCAGATGAAAGAGCTGGGTATGAACGCCTATCTGGCGGTAGGAAACGGTTCCCAAAATGAGTCGCTGATGTCAGTCATCGAATATCGCGGCAGCAGCGATCCTGAAGCGCGCCCTATCGTTCTGGTGGGCAAAGGGCTGACCTTTGATTCCGGCGGCATCTCCATTAAGCCTTCCGCCGATATGGACGAAATGAAATATGACATGTGCGGCGCTGCGGCGGTCTACGGCGTGATGCGGATGGTGGCGGAGCTTCAGTTGCCTGTCAACGTGACCGGCGTGCTGGCGGGATGCGAAAATATGCCTGGCGGCCGCGCCTATCGCCCCGGCGATGTGCTGACCACCATGTCGGGCCAGACCGTAGAGGTACTAAACACCGACGCCGAAGGTCGCCTGGTACTGTGCGATGTGCTGACCTACGTAGAGCGCTTCGAGCCGGAGGTGGTCATCGATGTCGCAACGCTGACCGGCGCCTGCGTGATTGCGCTCGGCCACCATCTGACCGGACTGATGGCGAACCATAATCCGCTGGCACACGAACTAATCGGTGCCTCTGAGCAGGCTGGCGATCGCGCATGGCGCCTGCCGCTGGGCGATGAATTCCAGGAACAGCTGGAGTCCAACTTCGCCGATATGGCTAATATCGGTGGTCGCCCTGGCGGGGCCATCACCGCAGGTTGCTTCCTGGCGCGCTTTGCCCGCAAGTATAACTGGGCGCACCTGGATATCGCTGGTACCGCCTGGCGCTCCGGTAAGGCCAAAGGCGCCACGGGTCGCCCGGTGGCCATGCTCTCTCAGTTCCTGCTTAATCGCGCAGGTCTGAACGGCGACGAGTAACGATAACGCTATCGGCGGCGCTCACAGCGCCGCCAGTCTGTGATAAAATATCTCCCTTCCCCGTCTCCCGACGCAGTCAAAGAACCAAACGCCATGAAAAACGCAACGTTCTACCTTATGGATAACGACGCCGCAGCGGACGGCCTGAACGCTCAGGAGCTGCTGGTGTGTGAACTGGCGGCGGTTCGTTGGCGGGCGGGCAAGCGAATTCTTATCGCCTGTGAAGACGAACAGCAGGCAGTCCGGTTGGATGAGGCGCTATGGCAGCGCTCCCCCCACAGCTTTGTGCCCCATAACCTGGCGGGCGAAGGCCCCCGGGCCGGCGCGCCGGTAGAACTGGCCTGGCCGGCGCGGCGCGGCAGCCACTCACGGGACCTGCTCATCAGCCTGCTGCCACAATTTGCAGATTTTGCCACCGCTTTCCATGAAGTGATAGACTTCGTACCCTACGACGAATCCCTGAAACAGCTGGCGCGCGAACGCTATAAAGCCTATCGCGTGGCCGGTTTTCACCTGACCACGGCCACCTGGGCGGCCCCCGGAACGACATAGCAGAAATGGAAAAGACATATAACCCGCAAGATATCGAACAGCCGCTCTACGAGCACTGGGAACAGCAGGGCTACTTTAAGCCGAACGGCGATAAGAGCCAGGAAAGCTTCTGCATCATGATCCCACCGCCGAACGTCACCGGCAGTTTGCATATGGGTCACGCCTTCCAGCAAACCATCATGGATACCATGATCCGCTACCAGCGTATGCAGGGGAAAAATACCCTCTGGCAGGCAGGCTCTGACCACGCCGGCATCGCCACCCAGATGGTGGTGGAACGTAAAATCGCCGCAGAAGAGGGCAAAACACGCCATGATTATGGCCGCGATGCCTTTATCGAAAAGATCTGGCAGTGGAAGGCCGAATCCGGCGGCACTATCACCCGCCAGATGCGACGCCTGGGTAACTCCGTGGACTGGGAACGCGAGCGTTTCACCATGGACGAAGGGCTGTCTAATGCGGTTAAAGAGGTGTTCGTCCGCCTGTGGCAGGAAGATCTGATCTATCGCGGCAAGCGCCTGGTGAACTGGGATCCGAAGCTGCGCACTGCTATCTCCGACCTGGAAGTGGAAAACCGCGAATCTAAAGGCTCGATGTGGCACATCCGTTATCCGCTGGCCGATGGCGTTAAGACCGCTGAAGGCAAAGATTATCTGGTGGTCGCCACCACGCGTCCGGAAACCCTGCTGGGCGATACCGGCGTGGCGGTGAACCCGGAAGATCCGCGCTACAAAGATTTGATTGGCAAATATGTGATGCTGCCGCTGGTGAACCGCCGCATCCCCATCGTCGGCGACGAGCATGCCGATATGGAGAAAGGCACCGGCTGCGTGAAGATCACCCCGGCCCACGACTTCAACGACTACGAAGTCGGTAAGCGCCACCAACTGCCAATGATCAACATCCTGACGCTGGACGGCGATATCCGCGCCAGTGCTCAGGTGTTTGATACCAACGGCATCGAGTCCGAGGTTTATTCTGCCGATATTCCGGCCGAATTCCAGAACCTGGAGCGCTTCGCCGCTCGTAAAGCCGTGGTTGCTGCCATTGACGGCCTTGGTCTGCTGGAAGAGGTAAAACCCCACGACCTGACGGTGCCATACGGCGACCGCGGTGGCGTGGTGATAGAACCCATGCTGACCGATCAGTGGTACGTGCGCGTAGCGCCGCTGGCCAAACCGGCTATCGAGGCGGTGGAAAACGGCGATATCCAGTTTGTACCGAAGCAGTACGAAAACATGTACTTCTCCTGGATGCGCGATATTCAGGACTGGTGTATCTCGCGTCAGCTGTGGTGGGGCCACCGTATTCCGGCCTGGTACGACGCTGAAGGTAATGTTTTTGTCGGCCGTAGCGAAGAAGAGGTTCGTCAGCAAAACAATATTCCGGCGGATGTGGCGCTAAGCCAGGACGAAGACGTGCTGGACACCTGGTTCTCTTCCGCCCTGTGGACCTTCTCGACCCTGGGCTGGCCGGAACAGACCGACGCCCTGAAGACCTTCCACCCCACCAGCGTGATGGTTAGCGGCTTCGACATTATCTTCTTCTGGATTGCCCGCATGATCATGATGACCATGCACTTCATCAAAGATGAGGACGGTAAACCTCAGGTGCCGTTTAAGACCGTCTATATGACCGGGCTTATCCGCGACGAAGAAGGTCAGAAGATGTCCAAGTCCAAGGGTAACGTCATCGACCCGCTGGACATGGTGGACGGTATCTCGCTGGAAGCGCTACTGGCCAAGCGCACCGGCAACATGATGCAGCCGCAACTGGCAGAAAAAATCCGCAAGCGCACCGAGAAACAGTTCCCTAACGGTATCGAGGCCCACGGCACCGACGCCCTGCGCTTTACCCTGGCGGCGCTGGCCTCTACCGGCCGCGACATCAACTGGGATATGAAGCGTCTGGAAGGCTACCGTAACTTCTGTAACAAGCTGTGGAACGCCAGCCGCTTCGTACTGATGAACACCGAAGAGCAGGATTGCGGCTTTAACGGCGGCGAAATGGCGCTGTCGCTGGCGGATCGCTGGGTGCTGGCCGAATTTAACCGTACCGTCAAGGCCTACCGCGAAGCGCTGGATAACTATCGCTTCGATATCGCGGCCGGCATTCTGTACGAGTTCACCTGGAACCAGTTCTGCGACTGGTATCTGGAGCTAACCAAGCCGGTGATGAACGGCGGCAGCGAAGCCGAGCTGCGCGGCACCCGCCATACTCTGGTGACGGTGCTGGAAGCGCTGCTGCGTCTGGCGCATCCGATCATTCCGTTTATCACTGAAGCCATCTGGCAGCGTGTGAAGGTTCTCAAGGGCATCGACGCCGATACCATCATGCTGCAGTCGTTCCCGGAGTATGATCCGGCTCAGGAAGACGATACCGCCACGGTGGATACCGAATGGCTGAAGCAGGCCATCGTCGCCGTGCGTAATATCCGCGCCGAGATGAACATCGCGCCGGGTAAACCGCTGGCTCTGCTGCTGCGCGGCGCTCAAGCCGATGTTCAGCGTCGGGTGAACGATAACCTGAACTTCCTGAAAACGCTGGCACGCCTGGAAAGCATTACGCTGCTACCCGCCGACGATAAAGGCCCGGTCTCGGTCACCAAACTGGTGGACGGCGCCGAGCTGCTGATCCCGATGGCGGGCCTGATCGACAAAGAAGCCGAGCTGGCGCGTCTGGCGAAAGAAGTGGCGAAGGTCGAAGCGGAAATCGGTCGCATAGAAAGTAAACTGGCTAACGAAGGCTTTGTGGCTCGCGCGCCGGAAGCGGTCATCGCCAAAGAGCGTGACAAGCTGAAGGGCTACGCGGAAGCCAAAGCGAAGCTTATCGAGCAGCAGGCAACCATCGCCGCGCTGTAATCTTCCGGCTCTCCACCCTTCCCGGTGGAGAGCTTTTTCACCGGAATAATCCTCTCTTGCACAGCCCCTGCCTGCGGTATTACTAACGGCGTCATTCCATTATTTTTCATTGCTTCGGCTATGCGCGCCGCATCGCGGCCACCAACCACCTGGGCTGCAAGGGACGGATGCTGAAGGCGCTGTAATCCCCTCCCCCTCTGGCTTTCTCTCTTAAAGGCAAAACCCGGGGTGAAGGTCGGTCGCTACTTCCCGGGCACGCCAGAAGCCGCGCTTTGCAGCTGTGTCGCCCGCTGTTTGTTCAGCGCCGCCTCACAGGACAGCCGCAGTAGCTCGCTGCTGTTCCCCGCCGCGCCGCCGCTCAGCGCTTTGCCAAAAGCGCACTGGCTGGCGCGATAGCTCGCAAAACTCCGGTTAGCCTCTACCAGGGCCGCGCTGGCCTCTTCGCGATACTTATCATCCTCATCCCAGTTCGCAAGTACGTTCTGCATCTGGCTTTCCGCCTGTGCCAGCGCCTTTGCGCTTTCGGCCGCTTCGTTAGCCAGACATTCGCGCATATCGGCCTGGGAGCTATCGCTGCACGCTTCGCGCAGCGCACGGGCCTCATCCATTGCTGCCGCCAACCCGGGCGCTAACAGCGCCAGCGATAAAACCATCTTTGCTACTACTGACATACCGTCACCTTCTTTTTTTCGATCGCAGCCATCGCATAATCAAGCTTCCTTGCGTAGTTCGGATCGCCGCCGCCGTTGTAACGCAGAGCAACAGAGGCTGTTGAAGTACTACGCCAGCCGGTAATTAGCTGTTTAATACTCGCTTTCTGAAACTTCAGTTTCTGACCCGGGCGCAATAAACTGGTCGCCGTCGGATTCATTTTTTGCAGAACCTCCAGCGTACTGCCCTGCTGTTGAGCTATTTTTGCCAGGCTATCTCCAGGTTTAACGGTAATCTCATACGTTTTTCCATCACTGGCCAAAATACTCTTATGAGAAAAATAAGCAGATAACCAACGCCCGCCCTGATATTATTTTCGGGGTTAGTACGAACCGAATCTGCTGTTAAAATAGTTTTCCATACAGGGGGCAAAATGAGCGCACCGCCCTCTTTGCCAAAGAGGAAAGACTTCATCCCGGGATCGCCCTTGACCCCAATCTGCATCGGCCGGAAGCACCATTCGCTGTGGTTCGCTCCCATCTCAACCCACACCATTGCCTTAATGAGTTTCCAGTTTAGCGAGACATAACCAGCGCTTCGGGCAAGATGCCGGTTATACGCCATCACGGTGCGCTGAATTTCACAGTCCCAATAATCCCACTTCGAATTGTTAACTGCTTTATTTATACCGTCTTGCCACTTCTCAAATCCTGTTTTATTTTTCGCGACCATACGCACCTCCTACCTCAAAGTACCAGAGCGGTATTCAGCGAAGAAAAACGATTCTGAGCGTATAAAGAAAATCAGATGAGTGTCCGAGGATATAAACGCGAAACCGGAAGAAAAGCGCAAGATGCCATGCGCTCAAAAGAGCATGGCATCCCGGCCATCAAACAGGAACGCCGCTGTGAAAGCGAAATTCGTCATCAGGCTCCAGAATCAACTGCGCTTCGAGTTCACCAAAATAGCGTACCCTGGCGTCGATATCCCGGGGCGCAATCAGGCAGGCCAGCGCCAGATAGTCCTGATAATGGCGCGCTTCCGAACGCAGCAGCGACAGGTAGAACTTACCAAGAGCGTCGTCCAGATACGGCGCCAGGGCGGCAAAACGCTCGCAGGAGCGCGCCTCGATATAAGCCCCGCAGATAAGCTTATCGACCAGGGTCGCAGGCTCCCAGGTACGCAACCCTTTCAGCAGACCGCGAGCGTAGCGGCTGGCGCTGATCTTTACGTAGGGAATCTCGCGGGCGAGCATCACTTCGCGCACCTGCCAGAAGTGGTGCAGTTCCTCTTTGATTAACAGCACCATGCTGTCGATCAACTGCTGACCCCAGGGATCGTCGGTTTGAGGCATCGCGCTTTTACCAATACCCCGGTGCAGCGCCAGGAAGTCCGGCTCCGGCCCGTTGCGAAAGGTGAATGCCTCATAGGGCGCAAGCCAGGCGAGAAGCGCCTCTGAGCCGCGCTTATCCGCGACATACTTACGGATCAACAACATCGCAGTCTGGGCTGCTTTCAGTTCGCAAATCATATGATCGGTGAGCAGCAATGGCAGGTTAGCCGGATCTCGCGCCCGATCGATCCAGGCCTGCGGCGTCCGGCACGGTAAAAAATCGAGCACCGGAGCGATAAGTTGTGGGTCAACCATGGTGGTATCTGTCCTGATAACCGTGCGGCGGCGCCGGGCCGCCGCAACCTTTCCTTAATGACGGACGCCGTCATCGTCCTCATCGATATAGTCGCCGCCATCACCGTCCGGCTCGCCGTTCGGAGCCTCAAAGTAGGTGCCCCAGCCGTCATATTCCACGCCGAACTTTTCAGCCAGCGTCATCAGCTGTTCGACCTGGGCATCGATCAGATCCGCATTGAGTGCGCATTCACTCAGCGCATCGCAGCAGATAACGGTATCGCCCTCTTCCACTTCAAGCTCTTCAGGATCGGTCACTTCATACCCCAGCTTAAAGACCTCAACGGCCACTTTCTCCAGAGTTTCAAAGTCATCCGCCGAGAGGTGATGCTCAATGGTGTACAGCGCATCCGGATCGCTGCCATCCTCAAGGAGTTCTTCAATAATCAGCCGCGTCTCTTCGCGCTGCTCTTCCAGTAGTTCCGGGTTTGCCATGGATCTGTCCTCTGTGTGTCGGCAGTTACTGTTATTTTCACACAGCCCTGTGATTGCCTCCACGCTTACGGAAAAAAAAGATTTACCCGGGGGTTGAAAATGAATATTCATACTTATAAATTGAATATTAATTCACTTAATAGCGCAGCGCCATGCGAGGTAAACGATGACCTTTTACAAGAAAAATTTCCTTAGGTTACTTGATTTTACATCATCAGAAATCAGCGATCTCATCGCCCTTTCCGCACAGCTGAAACGTGCAAAAAAACAGGCGGCTGAAGTTCAGCACCTTAAGGGCAAAAATATCGCGCTCATCTTCGAAAAAGACTCGACTCGTACTCGATGCTCTTTCGAAGTTGCCGCATACGATCAGGGAGCCCGCGTCACATACCTGGGGCCGAGCGGCAGCCAGATAGGCAACAAGGAATCCATTAAGGATACCGCCCGGGTGCTGGGACGTATGTACGACGGCATTCAGTATCGCGGTTACGGACAGGAAATCGTTGAAACCCTGGCGCAATATGCAGGCGTGCCGGTGTGGAACGGCCTGACCGACGAATTTCATCCTACCCAGTTACTGGCAGACCTGTTAACCATGCAGGAACACCTGCCGGAGAAGGGCTTTAATCAGATGTCGATGGCCTATCTGGGCGACGCCCGTAACAACATGGGCAACTCGATGATGGAAGCGGCGGCGCTGACCGGTCTGGATCTACGTCTGGTGGCGCCCAAAGCCTGCTGGCCGGAGGAAAAACTGGTACAGGAGTGCCAGGCGCTGGCAAGCCAGACCGGGGGTAGCATCACTCTGACAGAAGATATCGGCGCCGGAGTCAACGGTGCGGACTTTATCTATACCGATGTCTGGGTTTCTATGGGCGAACCCAAAGAGAAGTGGGCAGAGAGGATTGCGCTGCTGAAACCGTATCAGGTTAACGGCGAAGTGCTAATGCTAACCGGCAATCCGCAGGTGAAGTTCCTGCACTGCCTGCCCGCCTTCCACGACGATCAAACCGTGATTGGCCGTCAGATGGCCCAGGAATTCTCGCTGCACGGTGGAATGGAAGTAACCGACGAAGTGTTTGAATCCGAACACAGCATCGTCTTCGATCAGGCGGAAAACCGCCTGCACACCATTAAGGCCGTGATGGTCGCGACACTGTCGCAGCAGTGACTTCTAACGCCCCTACCGCTGCTGCGGGAGGGGCGCAATGCGTTACTCCATCCGCATTTTCACCACCACCTTACGCAGAAGGGCCGGTTCGCCCACCGCGCACAGCGGCTTATGCACTTCGCCGGGCCAGAACACCACAAAATCCCCCTCTTCCAGCACCACCATTTTCTCCTGACGCCCTTCGGGCAGAAAGGCGATATCCTTATCTGCCAGCCAGTCGGTTTCCGGTTTGCCTGCGGGCTGACAGCTAAAGACCATGCCCTCGCGCCCCTGCAAAACAATCTGGATATCCAGATAGCGCTGATGAAATTCCGCCTGGCGTAATTCCCGCCTTTCACTCATATCTTCAGAGACCAGAAAGAACAGTTGGTCGCCGTCGATATCGTAACGACCAACGGGCATCTGGTCGGTAACGCGCCGTTTGACTTCATCAATCGCCTGACGCAACGGCGCCGGCAGCCACGGCATCGGAGTGTGAATATTCCCTACGATCATGGTTCTTCTTCCTTTTTTTTCAAAACAATGTTTCATTATTTTACGTTATACACCCGGCATAATGGCTATACCACCGGTACCCCCACAAAACATGCGCCAGCTCACCTCTACCGAAGCAATCGATTACTGGTGTAAAAAATGTGCGTATTTTCCTTGATGCGCCGAAAAACACGAGTATAATTCCGAGCGTTTTGCCGGGAGGAAATATGGTTCAGCTCACTGAACAGCGTGATTCACATCAGCGCCTGATTGCAGGCGTGGCGCCTGTTTTTTCTTCCAGCACTCTTTACCGATTATCAAAAAGCCCCTCAATGAGGGGCTTTTTTTTGCCCGATACGCGCCGGAGCGTCGAAAAACAGGAGAAAACGATGGCTAATCCGCTCTATCAGAAACATATTATTTCCATCAACGACCTCAGCCGCGAAGAGCTGGAGCTGGTGCTGGACACCGCCGCAAGCCTGAAAGCCAGCCCACAGCCGGAGCTGCTGAAGCATAAAGTCATCGCCAGCTGCTTCTTTGAAGCTTCCACCCGTACCCGCCTCTCCTTCGAAACCGCCATACAGCGCCTGGGCGCTTCAGTCGTCGGCTTTTCCGACAGCAGCAATACGTCGCTGGGAAAAAAAGGGGAAACTCTGGCCGACACCATTTCGGTTATCAGTACCTATGTGGATGCCATCGTGATGCGTCACCCACAGGAAGGCGCCGCGCGACTGGCGACCGAATTTTCCGGCTCGATTCCGGTGCTGAACGCCGGCGACGGCGCAAATCAGCATCCGACCCAGACGCTGCTGGATCTGTTTACCATTCGCGAAACCCAGGGCCGGCTGGAAAACCTGAATATCGCCATGGTGGGCGATCTGAAATACGGGCGCACCGTGCACTCTCTGACCCAGGCGCTGGCGAAATTCAGCGGCAACCGTTTCTACTTTATTGCGCCGGATGCCCTGGCGATGCCGCAATACATCCTCGATATGCTCGATGAAAAAGGGATCGTCTGGAGCCTGCACGACAGCATCGATGAAGTGATGGGTCAGGTGGACATTCTGTACATGACCCGGGTTCAGAAAGAGCGGCTGGATCCCTCGGAATACGCCAATGTGAAGGCACAGTTTATCCTGCGCGCCGCCGACCTGGAGGGGGCTCGTACCAACATGAAGGTACTGCACCCGCTGCCCAGGGTGGACGAAATCACCACCGATGTCGACCGCACTCCCCATGCCTGGTATTTCCAGCAGGCCGGGAACGGCATCTATGCGCGCCAGGCGCTGCTGGCGCTGGTACTGACTCAGGATCTGGCTTAAGTAAGGGGAACAAAATGACACAGGATAATAAACTACAGGTAGAGGCAATTAAGCGCGGTACGGTCATCGATCATATTCCAGCCCGGGTGGGCTTTCGCCTGCTGACGCTGTTCCGGCTGACCGAAACCGACCAGCGCATCACCATTGGCCTTAACCTCCCTTCCGGTGAGCTGGGCCGCAAAGATCTGATTAAAATTGAGAATACCTTTCTGACCGATGAGCAGGTAAACCAGCTCGCCATCTATGCCCCCCAGGCCACCGTTAACCGTATCGACAACTATGAGGTGGTGGGAAAGAGCCGCCCGGCCCTGCCGGATCGTATCGAAAACGTGCTGGTGTGTCCGAACAGCAACTGCATCAGCCGCAACGAGCCGGTCGCCACCAGCTTTACGGTGAAAAAGCGCCCACAGGATATTGCTCTGAAATGTAAATACTGTGAGAAAGAGTTCTCACATCAGGTGGTTCTGGCCGGGTAAGGTGATGGAAATAACGGCAAGGCTCCCTATAATGGGGGAGCCTTATGCTAATAACAAACGACTTTTTCAGGAGAGGACTATGTCTCGCGCACTCAGTACGGAAAATGCACCGGCCGCAATCGGCCCCTATGTCCAGGGCGTTGACCTGGGCAGCATGATCATTACCTCCGGCCAGATTCCGGTGGATCCGAAAACCGGCAGCGTATCGGAAGATGTAGCAGCACAAACCCGCCAGTCGCTGGAAAATGTCAAAGCGGTGGTCGAAGCCTCCGGTCTGAAAGCGAGCGATATTGTGAAAACTACGGTTTTCGTGAAGGATCTGAATGACTTCGGTATCGTTAACGCCGCTTACGAGGCCTTCTTTAACGAAAACGAAGCGCCTTTCCCGGCGCGTTCCTGCGTAGAAGTGGCGCGTCTGCCGAAAGATGTAAAAATTGAAATCGAAGCGATCGCAGTACGTCGCTAATCGATTCACTCCGCAACAAAAAAGCCGCATCCCGCGGCTTTTTTGTTATTACTGCCAGCCGTAGCGACGGCTATAGAATCCCTTTACCGCCTGCGTTAGCGCCATATAACCCGCCAGAATCGCTACCAGCCACGGGAAGTAGCTTAACGGCAGCGCCTGAAGATGCAGGCACCCGGCCCAGGGCGAAAACGGCAGCAGAATCCCCAACGCCATCACCACCAGGGTCATTGCCATCAGCGGCTTGCCAGCCCGGCTTTGCAGGAACGGCAGACGCCGGGTACGAATCATATGGACGATCAACGTCTGGGAGAGGAGTCCAACCACAAACCAGCCCGACTGAAACAGAGTCTGGGCTTCCGGTACATTAGCCTGGAACACCCACCACATCAGGCAGAAAGTCAGGATGTCGAAGATGGAACTGATCGGGCCGAAAAACAGCATAAAGCGCCCAATTTGCTTCGGATCCCAACGCTGGGGCCGCGCCACCTGTTCTTCATCCACGTTATCAAACGGAATCGCCACCTGCGAGATATCGTAAAGCAGGTTCTGAATTAGCAAATGCAGCGGCAGCATCGGCAGGAAGGGCAGAAAAGCGCTGGCCACCAGCACGCTAAAGACGTTGCCGAAGTTGGAGCTGGCCGTCATCCTGATATATTTGAGCATATTGGCAAAGGTACGGCGCCCTTCGCGAACCCCCTCTTCCAGTACCATCAGGCTCTTTTCCAGCAGAATAATGTCTGCCGCTTCACGGGCGACATCCACCGCGCTATCTACCGAAATGCCGATATCCGCAGCGCGCAGCGCAGGAGCGTCATTAATACCGTCCCCCATAAATCCCACTACGTGCCCCTGTTCACGCAGCAGGCGCACCACGCGCGATTTCTGCAACGGCGTTAGCCGGGCGAACAGCGCACACTCCCGCGCCCTGGCGGCCAGGGTGGAATCATCCATCTCCTCTATCTGACTACCGGTTAGCGCTTCGCCGGGCTCCAGCCCAACGTCCCGGCACACTTTCGCCGCCACCAGTTCGCTATCTCCGGTCAGGATCTTGATTGCCACGCCGCCAGCCTGTAACGCCTTCAGTGCAGGCGCAGTGGTCTCTTTCGGCGGGTCGAGGAAGGTCAAAAAACCTTCGAGCATCAGATCCGACTCATCCGAGCGGCCATACTCGCCGTCGCGCACCGGCGCCTGCTTACCGGCGACTGCCACCACCCGCAGCCCTTCGCGGTTAAGCCGTTCTGCGGCCTGGCGAATTCGGGCGCGCAACGCCGTATCCAGCGTAATGACCTCACTGCCCTGACGTACCCGGGTGCAAACGTTCAACACTTCTTCCAGCGCCCCTTTGCAGATAATCCAGTGGCTGTCCGGATCCTGGCTGACCACCACCGTCATCCGACGTCGGCTGAAGTCGAAGGGCACCTCATCCACCTTGCGCCAGCGAGCCGTAAGCGCCTCCCCCTGAGCGGGCGTCACTTTCTCTTTCACCGCCTCATCCAGCGGGTTGTTCAGCCCGGTCTGGTAGCGACTATTTAGCCACGCCATCTCCAGTATCCGCTGGCTGGTTTCGCCCGGGATATCGATATGGCCTTCAAGCCGGATACGATCCCGGGTCAGGGTGCCGGTCTTGTCAGTGCACAGAATATCCATGGCTCCGAAATTCTGAATGGCATCCAGCCGCTTGACGATCGCCTTCTGGCGCGACAGTTTGATAGCGCCCCGCGCCAGCGTGGAAGTGACGATCATCGGCAGCATCTCCGGCGTTAGCCCCACGGCCACAGAGAGCGCAAACAGCGCGGCATCCCACCAGTCGCCTTTGGTAAATCCGTTGATTAGCAGAACCACGGGGGCCATCATCAGCATGAAGCGGATAAGCAACAGGCTGACCCGGCTGATGCCCTGACGAAAAGCATTAGGCTCCGGGTTCTGATGCAGCGTCTGATCGGCCAGTTGTCCGAACCAGGTTCTTGCCCCAGTCGCCACCACCAGCGCCCGCGCGCTACCGCTGGCCACGCTGGTGCCCATAAAGCACAGGTTGCCGCTTTCCAGCGGATTATGGGTGGAATAACAGGGCCGGGCCGTTTTTTCTACCGGCAGCGATTCGCCGGTCAGGGTCGCCTGAGAGACAAATAGCGCCCGCCCGCTCAACAGACGCAGATCCGCAGGAATGATATCGCCGGCGGCCAGCTTGACGATATCGCCCGGCACCAGTTCTTCAACCGGGAGCGTGACATAGCCGCTCTCCCCCTGTTCGTTCAGAGTGCGTAGCACCGTCACATTGCTGCTGACCATGGCTTTCAGGGCCTGCGCCGCCCGGGAAGAACGCAGCTCCTGGATACCGTTTAACAGCGCAGAAATAAGTACCATCAGGGTAATAATCGCCGTGGCAGAGCGATCGTCCGTAGCCCAGGAGATAACCGCCAGTGCCGTCAGCAGCAGATTAAACGGATTGAAGTAGCTACGAACCAGATAGCGCCACCAGGGCGTCTGTCCCCCGGAAGCCACCTGATTCAGGCCATAACGCGCCCTGGCCTTAGCCACCTCTCTGGGGGTCAGCCCTTCGGGGTGGCTGGCGAAGTGGCGCATCAACGCCTCTTCATCCATGCGGGCATAACGCAGACAGGTGCGTGCCAGTTCGGCATCGTTCCCGGCGTTGGCGTGCATTTTCCGGCCCCACTGGCCGCGCGCCGCAGCAAGCGGGGAAAAGATAAAATTAAACAGCATCAGCGTCCCTCCGGCGCACTTTGCAGAGCGCCGTTATCCCTGCGGATACGGGTGAGCCGTCCCGTCAGGGCAATCAATCGTAATCAGGCAGGGACAAACGCGAGTCACCGCCTTCCGCTTCCGGAAGGCAGCAATCAAAAGAAGAGAACTGGCTTACCGGAAGAAATCACACAACTGCGGATGAGGATCTGGATCCATAACGCCTCCGGTAACAGCAAAGAGAACAACAGGCGACGGTGAAATCACGCCGCCGATAATCGGGCACAGATACTAACGCCTGGTCACTAAACTAAACATCAACCAGCGCTGTTGCGTAATGTCTTAAAACTGAGCGGGCGATCAAATCGTTAAAAAACTGCATGTTTGTTCCAGGCCGCGCCGTTTCAGGGACTTAAATTTTACTTTGATCTGAGTCAACAAGAAAGCAAACATCTTTAGTGAAAACACCATATATAGAATCTAGAATCCATTAAAACCCAACATGTTGTAGTTGGTGCATTTTGACCTATGCTACGCTCGCGTCAGACTGGCGATGCAAGCTGTGGATAATACCGGGCAGACATTGCGAAAAGCCTCTAATTAACAAGCCGCAAACAATGCTCAGCCTGCCGGTCGGCACTGTGGATAACCTGTTTTTAAAATGGAGAGATCATGACACCGCATGTGATGAAACGGGATGGGTGCAAGGTACCCTTCACTTCAGCGCGTATTAAAGAAGCGATTATGCGCGCCGCCGTCGCCGCGGGAGTCGATGACGCAAACTATTGCGCCACCGTCGCGGATAGCGTTAGCAGCCAGATGCAGGATCGCAGTCAGGTCGATATCAATGAGATTCAGACTGCGGTGGAAAACCAACTGATGTCCGGCCCGTACAAGCAGTTGGCCCGCGCCTATATCGAATACCGTCACGACCGTGACGTGGCCCGTGAAAAACGCGGCCAGCTCAATCAGGAGATCCGTGGGCTGGTCGAGCAGACCAATGCCTCGCTGCTTAACGAAAACGCGAATAAAGACAGCAAGGTGATCCCCACCCAGCGCGATCTGCTGGCGGGCATTGTGGCCAAACACTACGCCAGGCAGCATCTGTTGCCGCGCGATGTGGTGCGCGCTCACGAGCGCGGGGAGCTTCACTACCACGATCTCGACTATTCCCCCTTCTTTCCGATGTTCAACTGCATGTTGATCGACTTGAAAGGCATGCTGACTCACGGCTTTAAGATGGGCAATGCAGAGATCGAACCGCCAAAGTCTATCTCTACCGCAACAGCAGTTACCGCCCAGATCATCGCCCAGGTGGCCAGCCATATCTACGGCGGCACCACTATTAACCGTATAGATGAAGTACTGGCGCCTTTTGTAACCGCGAGCTTCGAAAAACACCGTAAAATCGCCGACGAGTGGCTGATTCCGGATGCCGAAGGCTACGCCCGCGCCCGTACCGAAAAAGAGTGCTACGACGCCTTTCAGTCGCTGGAATATGAAGTCAACACCCTGCACACCGCTAACGGCCAGACGCCATTCGTTACCTTCGGCTTCGGCCTGGGTTCCAGTTGGGAATCGCGTCTGATTCAGACCTCCATCCTGCGCAACCGTATTGCCGGACTGGGCAAGAATCGAAAGACGGCGGTCTTCCCGAAGCTGGTGTTCGCTATCCGCGACGGGCTGAATCATAAGTTCGGCGATCCCAACTACGATATCAAGCAACTGGCTCTGGAATGCGCCAGCAAGCGCATGTATCCGGATATCCTGAACTACGATCGGGTGGTGGAAGTCACCGGTTCCTTTAAGACCCCGATGGGCTGCCGCAGTTTTCTTGGCGTATACGAAGAAAACGGCGAGCAGATCCACGACGGGCGTAACAACCTGGGGGTTATCAGCCTTAACCTGCCGCGCATCGCGCTGGAAGCGAAAGGCGACGAGGAACGCTTCCACAAGCTGCTCGACGAACGCCTGAGCCTTGCGAAGAAAGCGCTGATGACCCGTATCGCCCGCCTGGAGGGGGTCAAGGCCCGCGTCGCGCCAATTCTTTATATGGAAGGCGCCTGTGGCGTGCGCCTGAAAGCGGATGATAACGTCGCCGACATCTTTAAAAACGGCCGTGCCTCCATCTCTCTGGGCTATATTGGCATCCACGAAACTATTAATGCGCTCTACGGCAACCAGCACGTTTACGACAGTGAAACCCTGCGCGCCAAAGCGATCAACATCGTTCAGCGCCTGCGCCAGGCGGTGGATAGCTGGAAAGAGGAAACCGGCTACGGCTTCAGCCTCTACAGCACCCCGAGCGAAAATCTGTGCGACCGCTTCTGCCGTCTGGACACTGCCGAATTCGGCATAGTGCCAGGCGTGACCGATAAGGGCTACTACACCAACAGTTTCCACCTGGACGTCGAGAAGAAGGTGAATCCGTACGACAAGCTGGACTTTGAAGCGCCCTATCCCGAACTCGCCAGCGGCGGCTTCATCTGCTACGGCGAATATCCCAACCTGCAGCATAACCTGAAAGCGCTGGAAGACGTCTGGGATTACAGCTATCAGCATGTTCCCTATTACGGCACCAACACGCCTATCGATGAGTGCTACGAATGTGGCTTCACCGGCGAATTCGACTGCACCAGCAAGGGCTTTACCTGCCCGAAATGCGGTAACCACGATGCCAGCCGGGTTTCGGTTACCCGCAGGGTCTGCGGTTATCTGGGCAGCCCGGACGCACGTCCGTTCAACGCCGGTAAGCAGGAAGAGGTGAAGCGCCGCGTTAAGCACCTGGGCAACGGCCAACTGGGCTGAGGATGAACATACACCAGTATTACCCGGTCGATGTGGTCAACGGGCCGGGTACCCGTTGTACGCTGTTTGTGGCGGGTTGCGTGCACCAGTGCCCCGGCTGCTATAACAAAAGCACCTGGCGCCTGAACTCCGGCATCGCCTTTACGCCAGCGATGGAGCAGCAAATCATTGACGATCTCAATGATACCCGGGTGCGACGCCAGGGACTGTCGCTTTCCGGCGGCGATCCGCTCCATCCGCAAAACGTGCCTGATGTTCTGAAACTGGTGCAACGGGTTCGTGGCGAATGTCCCGGTAAGGACATCTGGGTCTGGACCGGCTACCGGCTGGATGAGCTGACGCCGCAGCAAATGGAAGTGGTGAGCCTGATTAACGTTCTGGTAGACGGTAAGTTCGTTCAGGATCTGAGAGATCCGGCGCTCATCTGGCGCGGCAGCAGCAATCAGGTGATTCACCATCTGCGCTAAAACGCAGAGGCTAAAAAGGACTCTGACGAGTCCTTTTTTATTGCCAGCTGAAACCACGTCCTGCGGGCGTGGTCATCAGCAGGTTCTGGCGCTGCCTTATTGTCTTCGGATTTAAATCTCTCAGGACGGGCAGATACCTCTTTTTAAGGTCTTTGGTACGCCCTATGGAGCGAAATCAATGCCGCCTTCTGTGAAGGCGGATTTTTACTACCTGACGATTACTGATATACCGGCAGAAGATTAAAGCTGGAAAGAATATGCACCAGGGCGTTACCCGCGCCGAAGACCAGAATCAGTGCGATCATCGGCTTACCGCCCCATACCCGAAAGCGCGGGCTGCCAAAGCGCTTACGTGACGCCCGTGCCAGCAGCGCCGGTACGATAGCGGCCCAGATAGTGGCCGCCAGCCCGGCATAGCCGATAGCATACAGGAAGCCGTTCGGCCACAGCATGCCCCCCACCATCGGCGGCAGGAAGGTGATAAGCGCCGTCTTCAGACGGCCCGGCTGCGAATCGTCGAAACCAAACAGATCAGCCAGGTAGTCAAACAGCCCCAGCGTAACGCCCAGGAAGGAGCTGGCCACCGCGAAGTTCGAGAAAATGACCAGCAACAGGTCGAGCGAACGGCTGTTCAGCACGCCGCTCAGCGCCTGAACCAGCACATCGATATTGCCCCCTTTCTGCGCAATGCCGATAAAGTCGCGGCGCGGAATATTGCCCATGGTGCCCAACAGCCAGATAACGTACAGCCCCAAAGCAATCAGCGTTCCCCATACCAGACAGCGGATAATCAGCTTCGGCTCGCGACCATAATATTTCATCAGGCTCGGGACGTTGCCGTGATAGCCGAAAGAGGCCAGACAGAACGGCAACGTCATCAACAGATAAGGGGCATAGCGCGGGCTTTCTTCACTCAGGTTCAGTAGCGTGGTTGGTTCAACATGGCCCAACAGGCTACCGAAGGTCAAAAAGAAAGTGATGACCTTCGCCCCCAGCACAATGGCGGTCATCCGGCTGACCGCCCGGGTGCTCAACCAGACGATAAACGCGACCGCCAGCGCGAATAATAGTCCCGCCAGTCGTGCAGGAACCGCCACGCCCATCTCTCCCAGGGTATGGTGGATGATCGAACCGCTGGCCGAAATATAGGCGTAGGTCAGAATATAGAGAACAAAGGCAATAGACAGGCCGTTAACCAGATTCCAGCCGCGCCCCAAAAGATCTTTGGTCAGGGTGTCGAAGCTGGCGCCCGGCGGATAGTTCAGGTTGGCTTCCAGAATCATCAACCCGGAATGCAGCATACAGAACCAGGTGAACACCAGCGCCGCCAGCGACCAGAAAAACCAGGCGCCAGACATCACGACGGGCAGAGAGAACATACCGGCGCCAATAATGGTGCCCCCGATAATCATCACCCCCCCCAGAATAGAGGGCGTCGGGCGGGAAGTGGAAAGTGCTGTCATCAGATGCTGTTCCTGTATGGTAAATCACGGCGGGCCGTCTGCCTGCCGCTGCATTGTACCAGTACACGAGTACAAAAGGGATAAAAAAATCCCGATCGCGCAGATCGGGATTCGTTTATTTTACTTTACAGCGGATAAAGCAGTATTTTCCGCTTAATTTTTATGCATCACCGAAGCGACGACGATTGCCGCTCTCTTCACGACGACCACGACCGCCTTCACGACGCTCGCCGGAGAAGCGGCCACCGCCTTCACGACGTTCATTGTTGAAGCGACGGCCTTCACCGCCTCCGCGACGCTCACCGTTAAAGTTACGTCCACCGCGACGTTCACCACGCGGCTGAGCATCGCCCAGCAGCTGCATGTTCATCGGCTTGTTCAGAATACGGGTGCGGGTAAAGTGCTGCAGCACATCGCCCGGCATGCCCTTCGGCAGCTCGATGGTGGAATGGGAAGCGAACAGCTTAATGTTACCGATATAGCGGCTGCTGATATCGCCTTCGTTGGCAATAGCGCCCACGATATGACGCACTTCAACCCCGTCATCGCGTCCCACTTCGATGCGATAGAGTTCCATATCACCGACATCACGGCGCTCGCGACGCGGACGCTCGCTGCGATCGCCGCGACGATCGTCACGCTCGCGGAATTCGCGTCTGGGACGACGTTCGATAACCGGATCCGGCGGCAGAATAAGCGGACGCTCGCCCTGAGCCATTTTCAGCAGCGCGGCAGCCAGCGTTTCCATATCCAGCTCGTCTTCCGGCTGCAGCTTGCTCAGCAGTTCGCGATACTGATCCAGATCGCTGCTTTCCAGTTGCTGATGAACGCGACCGGCGAATTTCGCCAGACGGCGCTGGCCCAGCAGTTCTGCGTTCGGCAGTTCCACTTCCGGAATGGTCAGCTTCATGGTGCGTTCGATATTACGCAGCAGACGGCGCTCGCGGTTTTCCACGAACAGCAGCGCGCGACCGGCACGACCGGCGCGGCCGGTACGACCAATACGGTGTACGTAAGACTCGGCATCCATCGGAATATCGTAGTTCACCACCAGGCTGATACGATCAACGTCCAGACCGCGAGCCGCAACGTCGGTAGCGATAAGAATGTCCAGACGACCATCTTTCAGGCGCTCCAGGGTTTGCTCACGCAGCGCCTGGTTCATGTCGCCGTTCAGCGCAGCGCTGTTGTAACCATTGCGCTCCAGCGCTTCGGCCACTTCAAGCGTCGCGTTTTTGGTACGAACGAAGATGATAGCTGCGTCGAAATCTTCGGCTTCCAGGAAACGCACCAGGGCTTCATTTTTACGCATGCCCCAGACGCTCCAGTAGCTCTGGCTGATGTCCGGGCGCGTGTTAATGCTGGTCTGGATCCGCACTTCCTGCGGATCCTGCATGAAGCGCTTAGTGATACGGCGAATCGCTTCCGGCATGGTCGCGGAAAACAGCGCGGTCTGATGCCCTTCCGGGATCTGTGCCATGATGGTTTCCACATCTTCGATAAAGCCCATCCGCAGCATTTCGTCGGCTTCGTCCAGTACCAGACCTTTCAGGTTGGAAAGGTCCAGGGTGCCGCGCTTCAGGTGGTCAAGCAAACGACCCGGAGTACCGACAACGATCTGCGGCCCCTGACGCAGGGCACGCAACTGCACGTCGTAGCGCTGGCCGCCATAAAGCGCCAGAACCTGAACGCCGCGCATATGTTTAGAAAAATCATTACAGGCTTCCGCAACCTGCACCGCCAGTTCGCGGGTCGGCGCCAGCACCAGAAGTTGCGGAGCGCGCAGGCTTGCTTCAATGTTGTTCAGCAGCGGCAGGGAGAATGCCGCGGTCTTGCCACTACCGGTCTGGGCCATCCCCAGCACGTCGCGCCCTTCCAGCAAGTGCGGAATACAGGCGGCCTGGATCGGAGAAGGCTTCTCGTAGCCCAGGTCGTTAAGTGCTTCAAGAATAGGGGCTTTCAGGCCCAGATCGCTAAAAGTGGTTTCGATATCAGCCATGTAGTACAAGTGCCTCAGTATCAATGGCGGCCAGTCTACATAACTCATCTTGAAAATGATCTGTAATTTTCATTGAAAAGTGTGAACCGGCTCAAATTGTATGGATTAACAAACAAAAACGCCCTCACCCGCTAAGATGATGACTTAAAAGGGATTTCACCCGTCACATTCGGGTTGCCGAACCAAAGGACGTTCGTATTCGCCGGGTACTGATACGATATCAGAGACTCGGTGGTACGCTGCCTGCCTGCAACACGAATTCTTTAAGGTTAATGGGTTAATGTTCGTCAGCTATTGCTGGTCCGATTCTGCCAGGTCGTCTTGCTCCTGGCCCAGGAGCGCTAATTCCAACAATGCATAACGGTGCTCAACGTAGTTATGGACGTTGTTCGCGACCGTCAACTTGAACAGTGCCCTGGCACTGTCCTTATCCCCCAGACTCAGGTAGTACTTACCTAAATAGAAGTTGGTTTCACTGAGATGCTCAGCGAGCGAGGTGTTATCCGTTGCGTCTGCCTTCAGTCTTTCCATCAACGTTTTTTCGCTGATGCGACCAAGGTAGAATTCGACGATGTTCCATCCCCACTGCTCTTTATCCGCTTTGTCAAAGTGCTGCGTGAGCATCACTTTGGCCTGGTCTTCGTCTATCTTGCTTCCGGCAAGGTAGACCCACAGACTACGGAAAGGATCATTGGGATCGTCTTGATAAAACGCCAGCAGATCATCTTGCGCTAACCGGTAACGTCCGCCGTAATAGAGGGCGATACCCCGGTTCAAATACGCGTAGTTATATGTTGGATCAAGCTCAAGTACAGAATCAAACGCTTCATAGGCGGCATCAAAATTGCCCGCCTGCGTTAAATAAATGCCCAGGTAATTAAATACCTCGGGCATATCCGGGCGGATCGCCAGCGCTTGTGAAAAATCATTTCGCGCCAGAGCCCGCAAGCCGAGACTATCATACAATACTCCGCGCTCATATAAAAGCTGAGCGCGTTCATCATCGGTTAAAGCCCGACTGGCAAGAATCTGTTCCATGCGCGCCAGAATCACCTCCTGCTGGAGGGTTGGCTGTAGCGGCACGGCCAGTACTTCATTCTTACGCCAGGCAGTGCTGCTGCTGCATCCTGCCAGCGCCAGAGCGGTCGCAACGAGACACCAGCGCAAAAAAGGCTTCATTTCCTACTCCCGAAGACACTATTGGATGAACGTCCTGTTCCCCGGCTGCAACGCAGAGCTTCCAGCTCTGTCTGCCGGCTCCCCGCCACGTTAACGGAGAGCCGGGAAAGCGCACCTTATTCGGCTTCAGGTGCGGCAGGCGCCGCAGCCGGAGCCGCTTCAGCCGCAGCTTCCTTCATGCTCAGGCGGACGCGGCCCTGACGGTCCACTTCCAGTACCTTAACCGGCACTTCCTGGCCCAGTTCCAGGTAATCGGTGACTTTCTCTACGCGCTTATCGGCGATCTGAGAAATGTGCACCAGCCCTTCTTTACCGCCGCCAATGGCGACAAAGGCACCGAAATCAACGATACGGGTAACCTTACCGCTGTAGATACGGCCCACTTCAATCTCAGCCGTAATCTCTTCGATACGGCGGATAGCATGTTTCGCTTTCTCACCGTCGGTCGCTGCAATCTTCACGGTGCCATCGTCTTCGATCTCGATGGTGGTGCCAGTTTCTTCGGTCAGCGCGCGAATCACGGAACCGCCTTTACCGATAACATCTTTGATCTTATCAGGATTGATCTTGATGGTATGGATACGCGGCGCGAATTCAGAAATATCGCCACGCGGCGCGTTGATAGCCTGTTCCATGACGCCCAGGATGTGCAGACGCGCGCCCTTAGCCTGATTCAGCGCCACCTGCATAATTTCGCGAGTGATGCCTTCAATTTTGATATCCATCTGCAGCGCAGTGATACCGTCGCGGGAACCGGCGACTTTAAAGTCCATATCGCCCAGGTGGTCTTCATCGCCCAGGATATCGGACAGCACAACGTAGTTGTCGCCTTCTTTCACCAGGCCCATCGCGATACCAGCTACGGCGGCTTTCACCGGCACGCCGGCATCCATCAGCGCCAGAGACGCGCCGCATACGGAAGCCATAGAAGAAGAACCGTTGGACTCGGTGATTTCAGAAACCACACGCACGGTGTAAGGGAAACGCTCTGCGTCCGGCATAATCGCCAGCACGCCACGCTTAGCCAGGCGGCCGTGACCGATTTCACGACGCTTCGGCGACCCCACCATTCCCGTTTCGCCTACGCAGTACGGAGGGAAGTTGTAGTGGAACAGGAAGCGGTCAGTACGCTCGCCCATCAGTTCGTCGATGTTCTGCGCGTCGCGCTCGGTCCCCAGGGTCGCAGTAACCAGCGCCTGAGTTTCGCCACGGGTGAACAGCGCGGAGCCGTGAGTACGCGGCAGCACGCCGGTGCGCACATCCAGACCACGGATCATATCTTTTTCACGACCGTCGATACGCGGTTCGCCGGCCAGAACGCGGGAACGAACTACGCTCTTCTCGATAGCGTGCAGGATATCGCCCAGCTCATTTTCATCGAGCTTATCGTCTTCCGGCTGTTCCGCCTGCAGTGCTGCGATGGTTTCGGATTTGATAACGTCGATCTGCGCGTAGCGCTCCTGCTTATCAGTGATGCGATAAGCGTCGCTCAGACGGGATTCGGCCAGGGCGGCAACGCGCGCGTTCAGCGCTTCGTTCACCGGCTCAGGCTGCCAGTCCCAACGCGGTTTCCCCGCTTTTTCCACCAGCGCTTTAATGTTTTCAATAACGACCTGCTGCTGCTCATGGCCGAAAACGACGGCGCCCAGCATCTGATCTTCGCTCAGCAGGTCGGCTTCGGATTCCACCATCAGAACCGCGCCTTCGGTACCGGCGACCACCAGATCCAGTTTACTGGTTTTCAGTTCGTCCTGCGTCGGGTTCAGCACGTACTGATCGTTAATATAGCCTACGCGAGCGCAGCCAATCGGGCCATTAAACGGAATGCCGGACAGGGAAAGCGCGGCTGAAGCGCCGATCATCGCAACGATGTCCGGGTTAACCTGCGGGTTTACCGAAACCACAGTCGCGATAACCTGAACTTCGTTAACAAAGCCTTCCGGGAACAGCGGGCGAATCGGGCGGTCGATCAGACGCGCGGTCAGGGTTTCGCCTTCGCTCGGGCGGCCTTCACGGCGGAAAAAGCTGCCAGGAATACGGCCAGCGGCGTAGGTACGCTCCTGGTAATTAACGGTCAGCGGGAAAAAGTCCTGACCCGGTTTCGCCTTTTTGGCGCCGACAGCGGTCACGAATACCGCGGTGTCATCCATGCTCACCATCACGGCGGCAGTCGCCTGACGCGCCATCATACCGGTTTCTATCGTTACCGTATGCTGGCCATACTGGAATTTTTGAACGATCGGATTAAGCAAAATAGTACCCTTACTCTCATTAACATGGCAGCGCGCCCTGCGGCGCGCTGCCGTTAGACTCCGATCTTAGCCGCATCCTCGCGACTAATGACAACCCTGATCCGCTTCTTGCGGTACAAGCCTCTCATTAGCCGCGCGAACCTCTGCGGTAAAGATCGCTCTTAGCAACAATACATGAGTTTATCCGCAATTGCTGCCATCTGGTTGAAAAAAGGGGCCATAAAGGCCCCTTTTCTGAAACTGGCAAAAATTAGCGACGCAGGCCCAGACGCTCAATCAGGCTGGAATAGCGAGCAACATCTTTACGCTTCAGGTAGTCGAGCAGCTTACGACGCTGAGAAACCATACGCAGCAGACCACGACGGCTGTGGTGATCTTTTTTGTGCTCCGCAAAGTGGCCCTGCAGGTGGTTAATCTGTGCAGTCAGCAGAGCAACCTGGACTTCGGTAGAACCGCTGTCGTTTGCATCACGGCCGAACTCAGAAACGATTTTAGCTTTTGCTTCAACGCTTAGAGACATTTTAGAACTCCAAAACTTAAGGTAAATGACAGGGCGCCGATCTCTAATTCAGCAACCCCCGAATAAAGCCGATGTATTCTACCTGTCACCGTCTTTTATCGCAAGGTGGGCCCGTCGCCGGAAACAAACCGGGCGCAGAGAAACTTCCGCGCCCGGGCTGTTACGGCTTATTCATCGCGGCTCCGGGAACCGGCGGCGGCTTATGTCCCGCCACATGCCTGGCGTACAGCGCGGTAATGATAGGCACCAGAATCGCCGTGACGATAACGCTGGCGGCCACCAGCGCAGTTGCCGATGCGGCCACCGGTTCGAACGCCGGGTTAATCTGGGCGATAATGACCGGGTTAGCCACCGCAGCGCCGGCTGCGGAAGAGGCTGCCACGCCAGCGGTGCCATTACCGCCACCGATAAATTTATCAGCAAGAATCAGCGGAATGCCGGTGATCGCAATGACCGCAACGCCAAGCAGCACGCCGAGCAGACCGGTATCGAGAATCACGCCCAGGTTGATGGTATTACCCAGCGCAAAACCAAAGAACGGAATCAGCACCGGTGTCGCTTTACTGAAAAAGGTACGGAAGTCGTGATCGATGTTGCCTAACGCGAAGCCGATCAGAAACGGCAATACCGCGCCAATAAAATGATGGGCCTCAAAGGAAGCCAGCCCCGCTGAACCCAGAATCACCATGGTCATTAATGGGCCGGATTCCAGCGACATCAGAACAAAAGCGCCGGACTCCTCTTTGGTACCGTACTGGTTCATCAGACTGGCATACAGACCGCCGTTGGTCATATCCATCGCTGAAACGATGGCCAGTACCGACAATCCCGCAAACACCCCGGTCTGAATACCGGTTTGCGGAATAAAAGAGGCGGCAATGATGGCCACAACCCAGGCAACAGCGATTTTAGTCACCACCAGGGTGCCGGACTTACGCAATACCGTGCCGGTGGCTCGTAAATCAATCGATGCTCCGATGCAGAAGAACCAGACGGCCAGGATCGGTACCGTACCCGAGATCATGCCCTTCGTGAAGGAACCAAAATACTCTCCGGTCGACGGCGCCAGGGTGTTCAGTATCGCACCAAGTAACAGAGGGACCAGCATCATCCCACCCGGAATACGTTCAATTGTGGCTTTAAGCTTCATCATTAATCCTTACCGTGTTATCAGCCCGGTACGTGGCCGGGTTATCTACGGCGATAATCAGTTACCCATATCCTCGGCATGAGGCGGGCAATCTCTTCTGCCTGTCGGGCGAACCACCGCGTCAGACGCGGGGCGGCAGACCATTGCCTTAACACGCTCTGGATGAATTATTCGCGCTTAGCCATAACACGGAACGCACGTTTAAACAGAATGAAACAACGTTTTAGTTACGTGCGTCACACTCTTAATTTTGGATACTGATAGAATGAAAAGAAGTTGATGAAGAAAAGTTTCATCAGTATTAATCAGACAGCATTCGGGGTCGCGGAATACTGCCTCCGAAGAAGGAGAGAGAATGGACGTACGTCAGAGCATTCATAGCGAGCATGCTAAAACCCTGGACACCGCCGGTCTGCGCAAAGAGTTTTTAATTGAACAGATCTTCGTGTCCAATGAGTACACCATGACCTACAGCCATATCGATCGCATAATTGTCGGCGGCGTGATGCCGGTTACTCGCACGGTCAGCATCGGTAGCGAAGTCGGCAAACAGCTGGGGGTTAGTTACTTCCTGGAACGCCGTGAGCTGGGCGTTATCAATATCGGCGGCGCCGGCCGTATCACGGTAGACGGCGAAGCCTGGGAGATAAACCATCGCGACGGTCTTTACGTCGGCAAAGGGGCGAAAGAGGTGGTATTCGAATGTCTGGATCCACAAAATCCGCCGCGCTTCTACTATAACTGCGCGCCGGCGCATACTGCTTATCCAACCCGTCGGGTTACGCCAGCGGATGTCTCGCCCCAGACGCTGGGGGACAATGTCACCAGTAACCGCCGCACCATCAATAAGTATTTCATTCCCGACGTTCTGGAAACCTGCCAGCTCAGCATGGGGCTGACCGAACTGGCGCCGGGCAACCTGTGGAACACCATGCCCTGTCATACCCATGAACGCCGCATGGAGGTCTACTTTTACTTCGGGATGGAAGAGGACAGCTGCGTTTTCCATATGATGGGGCAGCCGCAGGAAACGCGTCACATCGTGGTGCGCAATGAACAGGCGGTGATCTCGCCAAGCTGGTCGATTCACTCCGGCGTCGGCACCCGGGCCTACACCTTTATCTGGGGAATGGTTGGCGAAAACCAGGTCTTCGACGATATGGATCACGTCGCCATTAAGGAGCTGCGTTAATCCCGGAATAAAAAAACGGGGAGCGCCTCAGCGTCTCCCCGTTTTTTATTGTACGGCGCGACGGCCAGGTTTATTCCTGCTGCTCTACCACCAGACGTCGCGGCGCCAGGCGCCCGTCGTCGGCGATTTCCGCCATGCCAATAAACTTACGATCTTCGCCTTCAGTCACCCGAACCAGCCCTTCAGCAGGGGCGCCATTCACCCGTACCGGCTGACCGTTCTTAAACCAGAAGGCCACTTCCGGCAGTAGATTGACCACCGGAAAGTCGGCGGCCGGGCTGTCCATCGGCATCAGTAGTGGATCCAGCAGCGCTGCTGAATCAGACTCTTCAGCTTCCGCCCGGGCGACCAGCGCATTGAGCTGCTCCAGCGTCACCATCCGTTCGGTCGGGTAACGCCCCACCGCCAGACGGCGCAGAAAAATCACATGCGCGCCGCAGCCCAGTTTTTCACCGAGATCGTCGATGATGGTACGGATATAGGTGCCTTTCGAGCAGTGAATCTCCAGCTCCAGCTCGTCGCCTTCGTGGCGAATAAACAGCAGTTCATACACCACTATCGGGCGAGGTTCGCGCGGCACCTCAATCCCCTGGCGCGCATATTCATACAAGGGGCGCCCCTGATACTTGAGCGCAGAGTACATCGAAGGCACCTGCTGAGTCTCGCCCCGGAACGATTCCAGCGCCTGCGCCAGATCGGCGGCGCTGAAGTTCACCGCACGTTCTTCCACCACCTGGCCGTCGGCATCGGAAGTGTCGGTACGCTGGCCCAGTCGGGCAATCACCCGGTAGCGCTTGTCGGTATCCAGCAGATAGCGGGAAAACTTGGTCGCTTCTCCAAGACAGATGGGCAGCATGCCGGTCGCCAGCGGATCCAGCGCGCCGGTGTGGCCCGCGCGGTTGGCCCTGTACAGGCGCTTAACTTTCTGCAGCGCATCGTTAGAGGAGAGCCCGCCAGGTTTATCCAGCAGCAGCACGCCGTGAATATCGCGACCGCGACGACGTGGACGACTCATTACTCCTCCTTGTCGCCATCGTCAGCATGTCCGCGACGCGCTTCGTCCTGCTTAATGACGTTGGATACCAGGTTGGACATGCGCATCCCTTCCACCAGCGAATTATCGTAGAAGAAGGTCAGCTCCGGTACGATACGCAGACGCATAGCCTTACCCAGCAGAGTACGAATGTAGCCGGAGGCTTCTTTCAGGGCCTTCAGGCCCGCTTTCACGTTTTCTGCGTCGTCGTCATTCAGGAAGGTGACATAGACTTTGGCATAGGCCAGATCACGTGAAACCTCAACGCCGGATACGGTGGTCATCAGACCTAAGCGTGGATCCTTGACTTCGCGCTGCAGGATGATGGCAATCTCTTTTTGCATCTCCTGAGCGACGCGCTGCGAACGACCAAATTCTTTCGCCATGGTAATTTCTCCAGACAAACAGGGGGGCCGTAGCCCCCCGTGATTACGCCGATATGTGATCTATCAGTCGATAGTGCGCTGAATTTCGATAATCTCGAAGACTTCGATCATATCGCCAGTACGCACGTCGTTGTAGTTCTTAACGCCGATACCACATTCCATGCCGTTACGAACTTCGTTGACGTCATCCTTGAAGCGACGCAGAGACTCCAGCTCGCCCTCGTAGATCACCACGTTTTCACGCAGGACGCGGATCGGATTGTGGCGTTTGACGACGCCCTCGGTAACCATACAGCCTGCGATAGCGCCAAACTTCGGTGACTTGAACACGTCGCGCACTTCAGCCAGACCGATGATCTGCTGCTTGTACTCCGGCGCCAGCATGCCGCTCATGGCCTGCTTCACTTCGTCAATCAGGCTATAGATAACGGAGTAGTAACGCAGATCCAGGCTTTCCGCTTCAATGACCTTACGTGCAGAGGCGTCGGCACGAACGTTAAAGCCCACGATAATCGCGTTAGACGCTGCAGCCAGAGTCGCATCGGTCTCGGTGATACCACCCACGCCAGAACCGACGATCTTCACCTTCACTTCGTCGGTGGAGAGTTTCATCAGCGAGTCGCTGATAGCCTCAACAGAGCCCTGAACGTCGGCTTTCAGCACGATGTTCACTTCGGAGACTTCGCCTTCGGTCATGTTGGCAAACATGTTCTCCAGCTTCGCTTTCTGCTGGCGAGCCAGTTTCACTTCACGGAACTTGCCCTGACGATAGAGCGCCACTTCACGGGCCTTCTTCTCGTCGCGCACGACGGTCGCTTCATCACCCGCAACCGGCACGCCGGACAGGCCGAGAATTTCAACCGGAATGGAAGGGCCAGCTTCGGTCACTTCTTTGCCCAGTTCGTTACGCATCGCACGGACGCGGCCGTATTCGAAGCCGCACAGAACAATGTCGCCTTTGTGCAGAGTACCTTCGCGTACCAGTACGGAAGCAACCGGGCCACGGCCTTTATCCAGGAAGGATTCAATGACCACGCCGCTTGCCATACCGTTGCGTACCGCTTTCAGTTCCAGAACTTCGGACTGCAGCAGGATAGCGTCCAGCAGCTCGTCGATACCGGTACCCGCCTTAGCAGAAACGTGGACAAACTGGCTTTCGCCGCCCCACTCTTCCGGAATAACGCCGTACTGCGCCAGTTCATTCTTCACGCGATCCGGATCGGCTTCCGGCTTATCGATTTTGTTCACTGCGACCACAACCGGCACCTGCGCCGCTTTCGCGTGCTGGATAGCTTCAATGGTCTGCGGCATGACGCCATCGTCGGCAGCAACCACCAGAACCACGATATCGGTCGCCTGAGCGCCGCGCGCACGCATTGCGGTAAAGGCGGCGTGCCCCGGAGTATCCAGGAAGGTAATGTTGCCGTTGTCGGTATGAACGTTATAAGCACCGATGTGCTGGGTAATACCGCCCGCTTCGCCAGAGGCGACTTTAGTAGAACGGATGTAGTCCAGCAGAGAGGTTTTACCGTGGTCGACGTGGCCCATAATGGTCACGACCGGCGCGCGCGGCTCAGCCTGAGCGCCGGTATCACGATCGCTCATTACCGCCTCTTCCAGCTCATTTTCGCGGCGCAGAATGACCTTATGGCCCATCTCTTCCGCTACCAGCTGCGCGGTTTCCTGGTCAATAACCTGGTTGATGGTGGCCATAGCGCCCAGTTTCATCATCACTTTGATAACCTGGGAGCCTTTAACCGCCATCTTGTTAGCCAGTTCAGCAACCGTAATAGTTTCACCGATCACCACATCGCGGTTGACGACCTGCGCCGGCTTCTGGAAGCCCTGCTGCAGCGCGCTGCCGCGACGATGACGGCCGCCTTTGCCGCCGCGCCCAGCGGCGCGAGCTTCTTCACGATCGGCTTTAGATTCAGAATGCTTATTGCCTTTCTTATGACGGCTGGCTTTGTTGGTACGGCCACGACCGCGCCCGCCTTCGACTTCACGATCGTTTTCGTCTTCCGCCTGACGGGCGTGCTGGGAGGTGGTTACGTGATAGTCGCTATCATCCGTAGTGCCTTCCCAGTCTTTGGTGCCGGCTTCCGCCATACGACGCGCTTCTTCAGCGGCACGTTTGGCGTCTTCCTCGAGTTTGCGGCGCGCCTCTTCTTCCGTCTTACGCTTCAGCTCAGCGGCTTCGGCTTCCAGGCGGGCTTTTTCGGCATGTCTGGCTTTGGTCACTTCGTCGGTCTGTTGATTGCTCACTTTCTCTTTTTCCGCAGCTTCACGTTTCGCTTTTTCAGCGGCTTCACGCTTGGCCTTTTCTTCAGCTTCACGCTTCGCTTTTTCTTCTGCCTCACGTTTGGCAGCTTCCTCTGCCTCACGACGAGCCGTTTCTTCCGCTTCACGCTTCGCTTCTTCTTCCGCCGCCAGACGTTCGGCCTCTTGCGGATCGCGTTTTACAAAGGTGCGTTTTTTGCGGACTTCAATCTGTACCGACTTACTTTTTCCGCCGGTACCCGGAATATTTAAAGTACTGCGCGTTTTGCGCTGTAATGTCAACTTGTCTGGCCCCGAAGCGTGTTCACGATTCAGGTGTGCCAGCAAAGCTTCTTTTTCTTGCGCCGTCACAGAGTCTTCAGCAGACTTCCGGATCCCTGCATCAGCGAATTGCTGTACCAGGCGGTCCACGGGAGTCTGGATCTCTGCGGCCAGCGCTTTTACGGTTACATCGGTCATGCTGTTCCTTCCTGCTAAGTTGATTACGCGTCGTCGCCGAACCAGCAGATATTACGTGCCGCCATGATAAGCGTCCCGGCCCGCTCTGCGGTCAGACCTTCGATATCGGACAGGTCGTCCACGCCCTGCTCAGCAAGATCTTCCAGCGAACAGACACCACGAGCAGCCAGTTGCAAGGCCAGAGAGCGCTCCATCCCCTCAAGGTTGAGCAGATCGTCAGCCGGCTTGTTGTCGCCGAGACTCTCTTCCTGGGCCAGCGCCAGCGTGGTCAGCGCGTTTTTAGCGCGCTCGCGTAATGCTTCCACGGTTGGTTCATCGAGACCTTCGATCTCCAGCAGTTCCGACATCGGAACATAAACCAGCTCTTCGAGCGAGGAGAAGCCCTCTTCCACCAGCACCGTGGCGAAATCTTCGTCAATATCGAGATATTTGGTAAACGTATCGATCGCGGCATTAGCCTCGGCCTGATGTTTAGCCTGCAGGTCTTCCATGGTCATAACGTTCAGCTCCCAGCCGCTAAGCTGCGAAGCCAGACGAACGTTCTGTCCGTTACGGCCGATCGCCTGTGCCAGGTTGCCAGCTTCAACGGCGATATCCATAGTGTGCTTATCTTCGTCAACGACGATGGAAGCGACATCCGCCGGCGCCATGGCATTGATCACGAACTGCGCCGGGTTGTCGTCCCACAGCACAATGTCGATACGTTCGCCGCCCAGTTCAGTCGAAACCGCCTGAACGCGCGCGCCGCGCATACCTACACAGGCGCCCACCGGGTCGATGCGTTTATCGTTAGTTTTCACCGCGATTTTGGCACGGGAACCCGGATCGCGGGCCGCGGCTTTAATCTCGATAACCTCTTCACCAATTTCCGGCACCTCGATGCGGAACAGTTCGATCAGCATCTCTGGTTTGGAACGGGTGACAAACAGCTGCGCGCCACGCGCTTCCGGACGCACGGCGTAAAGCACGCCACGCACGCGGTCGCCAGGGCGGAAGTTTTCCCGCGGCAGCATATCTTCACGCAGAATCACCGCCTCGGCATTGCTGCCCAGATCCAGCGAGATACTGTCGCGATTTACCTTCTTCACCACCCCGGTCACGATTTCGCCTTCGCGATCGCGGAACTGATCCACCACCATTGCACGCTCGGCTTCACGTACTTTCTGTACGATAACCTGCTTGGCGGTCTGGGTGGTAATACGGTCGAAGGTGACGGATTCGATCTGATCCTCAACGTAGTCGCCAGGGTTGAGTTCCGGATCTTCAAAACGCGCAGCCTCCAGCGTAATTTCGCGGGTCGGCTGAGTCACCTCTTCCACAACGAGCCAGCGGCGGAAGGTATCGAAATCACCGCTCTTACGATCGATGCTGACACGCACATCGATCTCCTGCTCATATTTCTTCTTGGTCGCCGTTGCAAGGGCAGTTTCCAGCGCTTCGAAAATCTTTTCGCGCGGTACCGCTTTCTCGTTGGAAACAGCTTCGACAACGGCCAAAATTTCTTTGTTCATCCTGGGTTTCGCCTCAATCCAGAGTGTTAAAAGTGGGGTACCAGGTTCGCCTTCTGAACGTTACTCAGCGCGAACACTTCATCTTTGCCTTCGACCGTGACGGTCACCATTTCACCTTCTACGGCCTTAATCATGCCCTGCCATTTACGACGATCTCGCACCGCCATGCGCAGGACAAGAGTCACCTCTTCGCCGATATAGCGGCGGTAGTGATCGGCGGTGAACAGCGGACGATCCAGGCCAGGCGAGGAAACTTCCAGGTTGTAAGCCACAGTGATGGGATCTTCGACATCCAGTACGGCACTAACCTGGCGGCTGGCATCAGCGCAATCATCAACATTTATGCCATCTTCACTATCAATATAGATGCGCAGTGTAGATGTGCGACCGCGAATGAATTCGACGCCAACCAGCTCGTAACCCAGCGCCTCCACAGGCGCAGTGATCATCTCTGTTAACTTCTGCTCTAATGTGGACAAATCCACCCCCAGGACATAAAAAAAGGGCCCAAAGCCCAGTTATTCTCTCGTCAGATAACAAAAAACCCCGATAAATCGGGGCTTTATATAACTGAACCCTGTATACCTTCCAGGAGAATTTTTTTCAAAATTCTTCGCGAAGGCGATGCTCTTCACAGTATATTTGAAAAAGAACTCTCAGGGAAAGTGGTTGCGGGGGCCGGATTTGAACCGACGACCTTCGGGTTATGAGCCCGACGAGCTACCAGGCTGCTCCACCCCGCGTCAGAAAACGTTGCGATGATACGCCTGAACTGCTAAAAAAGCAAGTTTCACAGGATTTGGTACCGAGGACGGGACTTGAACCCGTAAGCCCTATTGGGCACTACCACCTCAAGGTAGCGTGTCTACCAATTCCACCACCTCGGCACGTAAAGTGCGGCTCTCGCATTAACCGCACCCGATGCTGGCTGATTAGTTCGGGATATCGCTGGACGGCTTAGCCGGTGCCGCCGGTTGAGTCTGCTCAGTTTTCGGCTGAGTCAGGTTTTCCCATTCGCTTCCTTTACTGGTTTTGTTGCTGTTCAGGTTACCCAGCACGAGGCTGATGATAAAAAACAGCGTCGCCAGCACGGCCGTTACGCGGGTCATAAAGTTCCCGGAACCGTTCGAACCGAACAGCGTGGCGGAAGAGCCTGCGCCGAAGGAGGCTCCCATATCAGCACCTTTACCCTGCTGCAGCATGATCATGGCGATCAGCGCCACTGCCACAATAAGGAAAATGACTAAAAGAGCTTCGTACATAATCGACCTGTTCCTTGCGGGATTACCGCGTACCTTTGCTTCAAACCAAGTAATAGTGAGACGCTATTAACGTTCCCCACTGAAGCGGGTCTGAATACTATCTAAAGCCTGTGCCGCACGCAAGGGCAATTTCTCAACTTAATGTTATGTGCGGAAAAAATCAGCAATCGCCCGCCCCCCGTAACGAAAAAGCCCCTCCTGGGGCTTTTTCGTCAGGAATTACCCCTTTTTCACCGCGTCGGCGATACGATTAGCCATAGCGGTCACCTGAGCTTCATCTTCCCCTTCCACCATCACGCGGATCAGCGGCTCGGTTCCAGACTTACGCAACAGCACGCGGCCGCGGCCGGCCAGTTCGCGTTCCACGTCGGCAGTCACCTGCCGCACTTCGTCATTCTGCAGCGGATCGCTGCTGCCAGCGGTATAGCGTACGTTGACCAGCACCTGTGGGAACAGCTTCATACCGCGGCACAGATCCTGAAGGCTCATGCGGTTATTCACCACGGCCGTCAGTACCTGCAGGCCAGCCACAATGCCGTCGCCGGTTGTGGTCTGATCGAGCAGAATAACGTGGCCGGAGTTTTCGGCACCAATACGCCAACCTTTCTCCTGCATTTTTTCCAGCACGTAACGGTCGCCTACTTTGGCGCGTTCGAAGGGGATACCGAGCTCTTTCAACGCCAGTTCCAGCCCCATGTTGCTCATCAGCGTCCCTACTGCTCCGCCGTTCAGGCGGCCCTGACGCAGAGCTTCCCGGGCGATGATATAGAGGATCTGGTCGCCATCGACTTTATTACCTTCGTGATCGACCATGATGATGCGATCGCCATCGCCGTCTAACGCGATCCCGAGATCGGCATGTTCCGTCACCACCCGCGCCTGCAGCATCGCCACGTCGGTGGCGCCGCACTTATCGTTAATGTTCACGCCATTAGGCTCGCAGCCGACGGCGATCACTTCCGCGCCCAGTTCGCGCAGCACGTTAGGCGCAATGTGATAGGTCGCTCCGTTAGCGCAATCCACCACTATCTTCAGGCCGTTAAGGCTCAACGCGTTGGGGAAGTTCGCCTTACAGAATTCGATATAGCGCCCTGCCGCATCGACAATACGGCTGGCCTTACCGAGGTCGGCGGAATCGACACAGCAGATCTCTTTTTCCAGCTCGGCCTCAATAGCCTCTTCCACATCATCCGGCAGTTTAGTGCCATCGATCGAGAAGAACTTAATCCCGTTATCGTAATAAGGGTTGTGGGAAGCGGAGATGACGATACCCGCCTCGGCGCGGAATGTCCGGGTCAGATAGGCTACCGCCGGCGTAGGCATCGGCCCGGTGAACGCGGCGGAAAGCCCTGCAGCCGCCAGTCCCGCTTCCAGCGCGGACTCCAGCATATAGCCCGAAATACGAGTGTCCTTACCGATGATGACCTGGCGGGAACCGTGACGCGCCAAAACCTTGCCTGCGGCCCAGCCCAGCTTTAAGACAAAGTCTGGTGTAATGGGACTATCGCCCACCCGGCCACGAACACCATCGGTACCAAAATATTTACGGTTACTCATAGTAGCTTTTTTCCTTTGCTGAAAGCGTCGCTTCCGCCACCCGCAGCGCCTCCACGGTCTCTTTAACATCGTGGACGCGAATAATCTGCGCGCCCTGCATCGCCGCAATAACGGCGCAGGCCAGGCTCCCGCTCAGACGCTGGTCAGGGCCAACGTTCAACAGTTGCCCAATCATAGACTTACGCGACATTCCGACCAGTAATGGCAGACCAAAGCGATGAAACTCAGAAAGTCTGGCCAGAAGCTGATAGTTATGTTTTAAATTCTTACCGAAACCAAAGCCCGGGTCGAGCAACAATTTCTCTTTTCCGATTCCCGCCGCTTCGCAACGCGCGATTTGTTCGCTGAAGTATCGTTCCACATCCCGGAAAACATCGTCGTAATGTGGCGCCTGTTGCATGGTGCGCGGCTCCCCCTGCATATGCATCAGGCAGACCGGCAAACCCGTTTGCGCCGCCGCCGAAGCCGCGCCCGGCTCGCTCAGGGAACGGATGTCGTTAATGATGTGGGCGCCGGCGCGCGCGCTCTCCAGAATGACTTCCGGCTTGGAGGTATCTACCGAAATCCATACCTCAAAGCGCTGAGATAACGCTTCAATCACCGGCACTACCCTTGAAAGCTCTTCGTCAACGCTGACCTCATCGGCGCCGGGTCGCGTGGACTCGCCACCAATATCGATGATGGTCGCGCCGGCATTGATCATCTCGTTGGCGTGTCTGACCGCATCGGTAAGAGTGTTATGGCGTCCACCGTCGGAAAAAGAGTCCGGCGTGACATTGAGGATCCCCATCACGTGAGGGTGCGACAGATCCAGCGAGGAGCCATGGGCGAAGAGTTTCATTGGTTTTCCTTGTTATTGCTACAGTGACAGAAAAACAAAACCCCGGTCTTGGCCGGGGTTTATTATTACGACAGGAGGCAGCGCTTATTTGTCGCCGGTCTGCTCTGACACGGTGTTGCCCGGCGTCGGGCCACGCGGCTCGTCAGTCGGACGCGGTGTACCATTGCTGCCGGTGCTGCTGCCGGAATCGCCTGCGTTAGGATCTTCCCAGCCCGCTGGCGGACGAACTTCCCGACGCGCCATCAGATCGTCTATCTGCGGAGCATCAATGGTTTCGTACTTCATTAGCGCGTCTTTCATCGCATGAAGAATATCCATATTATCGTTCAGAATCTGGCGAGCGCGGTTGTAGTTGCGCTCAATCATCGCCTTCACTTCCTGGTCGATAATACGTGCTGTCTCATCCGACATATGCTTCGCTTTCGCGACGCTACGGCCCAGGAAGACTTCGCCTTCCTCTTCCGCATACAGCAGTGGCCCCAGCTTCTCGGAAAAGCCCCACTGGGTAACCATGTTGCGCGCCAGATTGGTGGCAACTTTAATGTCGTTGGAGGCGCCGGTAGAGACATGCTCCGGCCCGTAGATAATCTCTTCCGCCAGACGGCCGCCGTAGAGCGTGGAGATCTGGCTTTCCAGTTTCTGACGGCTGGCGCTGATGGCATCACCTTCCGGCAGGAAGAAGGTCACCCCCAGTGCGCGACCGCGTGGAATAATCGTCACTTTGTGAACCGGATCGTGTTCCGGTACCAGGCGGCCAATAATGGCATGGCCTGCTTCATGATATGCCGTGGACTCCTTCTGGGCTTCGGTCATCACCATGGAGCGACGTTCCGCACCCATCATGATCTTATCCTTCGCCTTCTCAAATTCCACCATTGACACCACGCGTTTGTTACCGCGAGCGGCGAACAACGCCGCTTCGTTGACGAGGTTAGCCAGATCGGCACCGGAGAAGCCCGGAGTACCGCGAGCGATAATCGCCGCATCGATATCGGTCGCCAGCGGCACGCGGCGCATATGCACCTTCAGGATCTGTTCACGACCGCGCACATCCGGCAGCCCCACAACAACCTGGCGATCGAAACGACCAGGACGCAGCAACGCCGGATCCAGAACGTCCGGGCGGTTAGTCGCAGCGATAACGATGATACCTTCATTACCTTCGAAGCCGTCCATCTCAACCAGCATCTGGTTCAGGGTCTGCTCGCGCTCATCATGACCACCGCCAAGGCCAGCGCCACGCTGGCGGCCCACGGCATCGATCTCATCGATAAAGATAATGCAGGGTGCCGCTTTCTTCGCCTGTTCGAACATGTCACGTACACGAGACGCACCCACACCGACGAACATTTCGACGAAGTCGGAACCCGAAATAGTAAAGAACGGCACCTTCGCTTCGCCGGCGATCGCTTTCGCCAGCAGAGTTTTACCGGTTCCCGGCGGGCCCACCATCAGCACGCCTTTAGGAATTTTACCGCCCAGTTTCTGAAAACGGCTTGGCTCGCGCAGATACTCAACCAGCTCCCCCACCTCTTCTTTAGCCTCGTCGCAGCCCGCAACGTCGGCAAAGGTGGTTTTGATTTGGTCTTCGGTCAACATCCGCGCCTTACTCTTACCGAATGACATGGCGCCTTTACCGCCGCCGCCCTGCATCTGGCGCATAAAGAAGATCCAAACCCCGATAAGCAGCAGCATCGGGAACCAGGAAATAAAGATGGAAGCCAGCAGGCTCGGCTCTTCCGGCGGTTCACCAACCACTTTTACATTCTTGGTTACCAGGCTGTCGAGCAGTTTGGGATCGTTGATGGGGATATAAGTCGTGTATCGGTTACTATCTTTCTTGGTAACGTTGATCTCACGTCCGTTGATACGCGCTTCGCGAACCTGGTCCTGATTGACCTCTTGCAGGAAGGTAGAGTAGTCCACCCTACGGCCATTTGACTCGCTGGGCCCAAAGCTCTGGAATACTGACATCAGCACGACTGCGATGACCAGCCAGAGTATTAGGTTTTTCGCCATGTCACTCAAGGGATTAACCTCATATTACAACTGCGTTAACAAACAGCGTCAGGGTACTATAGTTTACGCCCGGTCGCTACAATGTACACTTCGCGTGAACGGGCACGAGAAGAGTCCGGTTTACGAACTTTCACTTTCGTAAACAGGGAGCGAATTTCCCGCAGGTACTCATCGAAACCTTCGCCCTGAAAAACTTTCACTACAAAACTTCCGCCCGGTGCCAGCACATCACGACACATTTCGAGCGCCAGTTCGACCAAATACATGGCGCGGGGAATATCAACTGCCGGAGTCCCGCTCATGTTTGGCGCCATATCTGACATGACAACCTGAACCTGACTATCGCCCACACGCTCCATTAGCGCATTCACGACTAATTCATCACGAAAGTCGCCCTGGAGAAAGTCCACACCAACGATAGGATCCATAGGTAAAAGATCGCAAGCGATGATGCGGCCCTTGCCCCCGATCTGAGTCACAACATATTGCGACCAGCCTCCGGGGGCGGCGCCAAGATCGACCACGGTCATTCCCGGCTTAAAAAGTTTGTCACTTTGCTGTATTTCATCAAGTTTAAACCAGGCTCGGGAGCGTAACCCCTTTTTCTGTGCCTGTTGAACATATTTATCGCTAAAGTGTTCCTGAAGCCAGCGGCTGGAGCTGGCAGAACGCTTTTTACCTGTCATTTCGCATTCCATCCGGGTTCATCGTAAAGCCGCTGCTCAAAAAAACTGCGTTAGCTTAGCTATACTCTCAATGGGAGATGGCGGTAGAATGGCCCGTTTTCAATCCCAATGTAAGTAAAAAACACGATGAATCTGAGTACTAAACAAAAACAGCACCTGAAAGGTCTGGCACATCCGCTTAAGCCTGTCGTCCAGCTTGGCGGTAATGGTTTGACCGAGGGGGTACTGGCCGAGATTGAACAAGCGCTGGCGCATCATGAGTTAATCAAGGTGAAGATTGCCGCAGAAGATCGCGATACCCGGGCCCTGATTGTGGATGCTATCGTGCGGGAGACCGGCGCCTGCAATATCCAGGTCATCGGTAAAACCCTTGTGCTGTATCGTCCCTCTGAAGAGCGCAAAATTTCTCTTCCTCGCTAAGAATCCTCTCAGTTTCGGGCTGCTGTGAACTGCCAGAAACGGCGATTTCTTGCCGGAGTGTGTGCAAAATGCCACGCCCCCTCAGTTGTTAAAAGGCCGCAATGCGGCCTTTTTCTTATCTTTACAATCTGACATCGCTTACTCAAGCGTAGCAGAAATCAAAGGTATTCGACCTTAACGATTTCATACTCAACTTCGCCGCCGGGTGTTTTAATCACCACCACATCATCCACTTCTTTACCTACCAGTCCACGAGCGATCGGAGAGTTGACGGAGATAAGATTCAGCTTAATGTCAGCCTCATCATCGCCCACTATGCGGTAGCACTGCTCTTCGTCACTATCAAGATTGAGAATGGTGACCGTGGCGCCGAAGATAACGCGACCGTTATTCGGCATTTTCGTCACGTCGATAATCTGAGCGTTAGAGAGCTTGCCTTCAATATCCTTAATGCGCCCTTCACAGAACCCCTGCTGTTCGCGAGCCGCGTGGTATTCCGCGTTCTCTTTCAGATCGCCATGCTCACGCGCTTCTGCAATCGCCGCAATAATCTCAGGGCGGCGGACGGATTTCAGGTGATCCAGCTCTTCGCGAAGTTTTTCTGCACCACGTAAAGTCATCGGAATAGGTTGCATTTCTTATACCTCTTAAAACTGTCCTGTTGGGATCGACACACCGCAGTCGGCGCTAACGTCTGCCCGGAAATCCCACTTTTTAGCCGGGAAAGAAACAAAAGAAAACCGACCCGGGGGAAAACCCCGGGTCAGTGATAATTTTTCTATTTGATACCCATTTTACCCGGAAGTTCCCCGGGGGTCATCGTTTACTTTGCGGTGCAATGCACCGTAGTATGACGGGCACGTTTCCAGGCCGTAACCGCGAGATTTATGCGATTTTCCAGTTTTATAATCGGGTTGACCAGCATTTTTACACTGAGCGCCCAGGCTGCCAGTGTGGATGAATACATTCAACAGCTTCCTGCAGGAAGCAACCTGGCGCTACAGGTTCAGAAGGTAGGAGCCAGTACGCCAACCCTGGATTATCACGGCCAGCAGATGGCGCTGCCGGCCAGTACCCAGAAGGTGATTACCGCGCTGGCGGCCCTGTTACAGCTGGGGCCGGATTACCGCTTCACCACCACGCTGGAGCGCCGCGGCGATGTGAAAGATGGCGTACTTCAGGGGGATCTGATCGCGCGCTTTAGCGGCGATCCCACGCTGCGCCGCCAGAGCATCCGCAATATGGTGACGGCGCTAAAAAAAGAGGGCGTACGGCGGATTAGCGGTAATATCCTGATCGACACCTCGGTCTTTACCAGCCACGATAAAGCGCCGGGCTGGCCATGGAACGATATGACCCAGTGCTTTAGCGCACCGCCCTCTGCCACCATTATCGATCGCAACTGCTTTTCCGTCTCGCTCTATAGCGCGCCGAAGCCCAACGACACGGCGTTTGTCCGCATCGCCTCCTATTATCCGGTGACGGTCTTCAGCCAGGTTCGCACCCTGGCCCGCGGGTCGGCGGATGCCCGTTACTGCGAACTGGACGTGGTACCTGGCGATCTTAACCGCTACACCCTGACCGGCTGCCTGTCGCAACGCAGCGATCCCTTGCCACTTGCCTTCGCCATTCAGGACGGTGCCGGCTATGCCGGAGCGATTATCAAAGACGAGCTAAAAACCGCAGGCATCAGTTACGACGGCTCCCTGATGCGACAAACCAGACCGGAAGCGCCAGGCACCGTGATTGCCAGCGTGAATTCGCCGCCACTGCACGATCTGCTGCGTATTATGTTGAAGAAGTCCGATAATATGATAGCCGATACCGTTTTCCGTACCATCGGTCGTGAGTATTTCGGGGTTCAGGGCACCTGGCGCGCCGGCGCCGACGCGGTACGTCAGCTGCTGCGCCAGAAGGCGGATATCGATCTGGGCAACACGATTCTGGTGGATGGCTCCGGTCTGTCGCGCCATAATCTGATTGCGCCCGCCACCATGATGAAAGTGTTGCAATATATTGCCGCCCACGACAGCGAGCTGAACTTTATTTCTATGCTGCCGCTGGCGGGTCACGACGGTTCGCTGCAGTATCGCGCCGGCCTGGATATCGCCGGAGTAAACGGTAAGGTTTCCGCCAAGACCGGCTCGTTGCAGGGGGTCTATAACCTGGCAGGCTTTATTACTACCGCCAGCGGCCAGAAGATGGCGTTTGTCCAGTTCCTGTCCGGTTACGCCGTACCGCCGGAGGATTACCGCAATCGTCGTATTCCTTTGTCCCGCTTCGAAGGGCGGCTTTATAAGGATATCTACCGGAATAACTAATTATGAAACTCCTCATTGTCGAAGATGATTTGCTGCTGCAACAGGGGCTGTCCCAGGCACTGGGCAACGAAGGTTACGCCCTGGACTGTGCAGCCAGCGCCGCCGAAGCGGACGCGCTGATTCAGAGCGGTGAGTACAGCCTGGTTATCCTCGATCTCGGCCTGCCGGATAAAGACGGCGCGACGCTGTTAAACCAGTGGCGACGCCGCGGCACCAATAATCCGGTGCTGATTCTGACCGCCCGTGACACCCTGGAAGACAGAGTCCAGGGGCTGGATGCCGGGGCCGACGACTATCTGGTAAAGCCCTTCGCGCTAACTGAGCTTCAGGCCAGGGTGCGGGCGCTGATTCGTCGCTGGCAAGGGCACAGTGACAATCTGCTGCAGCAGGACGATCTTACCCTGAATCTGCAAACCCAGCAGGTGCTATTGAGTGGTCAGTCGGTGGAGGTCACCCCCAAAGAGTTCGCCCTGCTGTGCCGCCTGATTATGCGGGTCGGTCAAACGGTACACCGCGAAACGCTTCAACAGGATATCTACAGCTGGCAGGATGACCCCGGCTCAAACACGCTGGAAGTGCATATCCATAATTTACGCCGCAAACTGGGTAAAGAGCGGATAAAAACAGTACGCGGCGTTGGCTATCGGCTGGAGAAAGCGCAGTGAATAGTATGCGCCGCCGTCTGATGATTATGCTGGCGGCGATTCTGCTGTTCTTTCAGTTGGTCAGCGTGATCTGGCTGTGGCACGAAAGCCAGGAGCAAATCGGCTTTCTGGTTAACGAAACGCTGTCGGCGCAGACGCGCAACCAGCATGTGGAAAAAGAGATCCACGAGGCCATCGCTTCACTGCTGGTGCCTTCGCTGGTAATGGTGAGTTTTACCCTGTTCTTTTCGTTCTGGGCCGTGAGCTGGATCACCCGTCCGCTGAACCGCCTGCGCAGCAGTCTCGCCAGCCGCTCAGCCGATAATCTTTCACCGCTGCCGATGTATACCGATATGGAGGAGGTCGCGGCCGTCACCACCTCCATCAATCAGCTACTGGCGCGCCTGGACAGCACCATTCAGCAGGAGCGCCTGTTCACCGCCGACGCCGCTCATGAGCTCCGCACGCCGCTGGCGGGCATCCGCCTGCATCTGGAACTGCTGGAGCAGCAGGGAATGCCCAAGGCCGACCTGCTGATTGAACGTATCGACCGTTTGATGCATACCGTTGGTCAGTTGCTGATGCTGTCACGAGCCGGCCAGGCGCTGGCCAGCGGCCACTACGCCACCATTAACTGGCGCAACGATATTATCGCTCCGCTGAGCATGGAGGCTGAAGAGATGGCGCTGCAGCGCCAGCAGCGCATTCTCTGGCCGATGGCCTCGCCGCTGATGGCGGAAGGCGATGCGGTACTGCTGCGCCTGATGCTGCGCAATCTGCTGGAGAATGCCTGCCGTTACGGGCCTGAAGGCGGAACGATCGAGGTACGACTGAGTCAGGCGCAGGAAGGAACGCGACTCACGGTGATCGACGAAGGGCCGGGCATTGATGAAGAGCACCAACTGAAAATTACCGAGCCGTTTCGCCGCCTCGATCAACGCTACGGCGGTAGCGGGCTTGGGTTAAGCATTATTCAGCGTATCGTGCAGCTTCACCGGGGAAAAATTATCCTGGAAAACCGTCGCGATCGCTCAGGCCTGGAAGCAGGCTGCTGGCTGCCCGCTCATATCGATTAACAAAACGCCCCTTATTCTCATCCTCTCCCGGCACGAGAGAAGATGATGAACCCGGGGCGTTTTCCACGACTATCAGCGCTCGTAGATAATTTCTACGCCTTCGTCGTCGTCTTCATCCCAGTCATCGTCCCAGTCGTCATCTTCTTCACTGCTGGCCTCTTCCAGTTGCTGACGATGGTAGTCATCCCACATGAATTCCACTTTCTCAGGCTGCTTTTCATCTTCTTCTTTATGAACCGGGTTCTCGATGATGAAGTTCATCACATCCCAGCACAGCGCGTTGACGCCGTCGTGGCTGGCTGCGGAGATCAGGTAGTGTTTACCTTCCCAGCCAAGCGCATCGGCAATTTCCTGAGCCTTCGCTTGCGCTTCTGCTCTGTCCATCAGATCGACTTTGTTAAACACCAGCCAGCGCGGTTTTTCAGCCAGCTTGCTGCTGTATTTCTCCAGCTCGCTGATGATTACCCGGGCGTTTTCTACCGGATCGGACTCGTCGATGGGAGCGATATCGATCAGATGCAGCAGCACCCGGCAACGCTCCAGATGCTTCAGAAAGCGGATCCCCAGACCCGCGCCTTCCGCAGCGCCTTCGATTAGCCCCGGGATGTCCGCCACCACAAAGCTCTTTTCGCTGTCCATACGCACCACGCCCAGGCTTGGTACCAGGGTGGTAAACGGATAGTCAGCCACTTTCGGCTTGGCCGCGGAAACCGAACGGATAAAGGTGGATTTACCGGCATTAGGCAGACCCAGCATACCGACATCCGCCAGCAGCATCAGCTCCAGCAGCAGATCGCGCTTCTCGCCCGGCGTACCGTTAGTCTTCTGACGTGGGGTACGGTTAACCGAAGATTTAAAGCGAGTATTGCCCAGGCCATGCCAGCCGCCTTTAGCGACCATCAGGCGCTGACCGTGCCTGGTCATATCGCCCATCACTTCGCCGGTGCCCTGATCGGTCACCCGGGTGCCTACCGGCACTTTAATGGAAACGTCTTTACCACGCCTGCCGGTACAGTCCCGGCTCTGGCCATTCTGACCACGTTCGGCGCGGAACGCTTTTTCAAAGCGATAGTCGATCAGGGTGTTCAGGTTCTCATCGGCTTCCAGCCAGATATCGCCCCCGTCTCCCCCATCGCCCCCGTCCGGGCCCCCTTTCGGGATGTATTTTTCGCGGCGGAAACTGACGCAGCCGTTACCGCCATCGCCCGCGACGACCAGAATCTTCGCTTCATCAACAAACTTCATCTTACTTCTCCGTAACTCATTCGCCCGGGCGGGTGGTGGGCATCGCCACCGCCGCGTCATGCTTACGTAAACCGCCCCAGAGACGGTGACCGATAGCGGAATACATCGCGCCCGATACCACGACGAAAGCCCCCACCAGCGCCAGCAAATTATGCATAGGTCTGTCGAAGACCAGGGGCCAGGCGAGTGACAACAATTCAGAAAACAGCAGCGTAAACAGCGGCGTCAACGTAATCAAAGCGCTAACCTGCGCCGCCTGCCAGCGCGCCATGGCTTCCGCCAGCGCGCCATAGCCCACCAGCGTATTCAGCCCGCAAAAAATAAGACAGGCGAACTGCCAGCTATCAAGCTGCATAATGACGCCGGGGCTGGCCAACGGCAATAACGCCATTGTACACAAAATATACAGCAATAATAAAATCTGCTGTGACGCCAGACGGCGCAGCAGAACTTTTTGGGCCAGGCCATAGCACACCCACGAACAGGCGGCCCCAACACCAAAAATTACCCCCCAGGTGTAATCCGTGAGCCGGGTGAAAATCTCCACCAGACTGGTGTTGAAAAACATAATTAGCCCGCTCAACAGCATCAGCGCCCCCACCACCTGGGTGCCGCGCATCTTCTCTTTAAGCACCACAACGCTTGCCGCCATCAGCCCGACCGGCGAAAGCTGGCCAATCACCTGGGAGGCGGTGGGGTTCAGATACTGAAGTGAGGAGCTGAACAGGATAAAGTTGCCAAACAAACCGCCGGTTGCTATCGCCAGCAGTCCCAGCCAGCGCGGTTTACGAAACATTCGCATCGGCGGTAGTTGACCGCGCATCGCCAGAATGGGGGCCAGCCCAATCCCTGCCATCAGGAAACGATAAAACACCACCGTCGGAGGATCCATAACCTCCAGCACCTGCTTCATGGCTATCGGTAACGCGCCCCAGCACATCGCAGTGATGATAGCCAGAACGAAACCGATGCCAGCCTGCTGTTTCATCGCACTCTCTCTCCGTCGTGCCTGCCCCAGAATAATAAAAAGCCCCGCAACGTGTTGCGGGGCTCTATCCGTTACCGGGACTCGAAAAACTTATTCAGCGACGATGCTGATAAATTTACGGTTTTTCGGGCCTTTCACTTCGAACTTAACTTTACCGTCAGTCAAAGCGAACAGAGTGTGGTCACGGCCGCAACCAACGTTGGTGCCGGCATGGAACTTGGTGCCACGCTGACGAACGATGATGCTACCAGCCAGAACTGCTTCACCGCCAAAGCGCTTTACGCCCAGACGTTTTGCTTCTGAATCGCGACCGTTACGAGTTGAGCCGCCAGCCTTTTTGTGTGCCATTTTACCTGCTCCCCTGTATTAAGCGCTGATGCCAGTGATCTTCACATCAGTGAACCACTGACGGTGACCCTGCTGCTTACGGTGATGTTTACGACGACGGAACTTAACGATCTTAACTTTCTCGCCGCGACCATGAGCAATGATTTCAGCCTTGATTACGCCGCCATCAACGAAAGGAACGCCGATTTTGACATCTTCGCCATCAGCAACCATCAGAACTTCGTTGAATTCAACGGATTCACCAGTTGCGATGTCCAGCTTTTCCAGGCGAACGGTCTGACCTTCGCTTACTCGGTGTTGTTTACCACCACTTTGGAAAACTGCGTACATAAAAAACTCCGCTTTCCGCGCTGGCCTTTCTTTGATTCAGGCTGCGCTACAAATATTCACAATAGGGCGCGAATATTACGCAAATAGTGAGGCTTTGACAAGCCCGATCGACGCTCTGCACAGAAAAAAAACGCAACTGCGACGGCGCCGTTTATCTGCCGCGTTTTTACGGTACAATCTGAGTAATTGAGTATACGATTCCCCATTACGTTATCCCGTAGGGATGTGTGGTCAACAGGACGATAGCCAGATTTTTGCGATGAATTTAGAGAATATTAATCAGTTAACCGCGCAAGATATGGCGGGTGTCAACGCAGTCATCCTTGAGCAACTCAACACTGATGTTCAGCTTATCAATCAGTTAGGGTACTACATCATTAGCGGTGGCGGAAAACGCATTCGCCCTATGATAGCCGTACTCTCTGCCCGGGCGCTCGACTATCAGGGAGACGCGCACATTACGACCGCGGCGTTGATTGAGTTTATCCACACAGCCACCCTGCTGCATGACGATGTGGTGGATGAGTCCGATATGCGCCGCGGTAAAGCGACAGCCAATGCCGCTTTTGGTAACGCTGCCAGCGTGCTGGTGGGCGATTTTATCTATACCCGCGCCTTCCAGATGATGACCCGCCTGGGGTCGCTAAAGGTGCTGGAGGTGATGTCCGAGGCGGTCAACGTCATCGCGGAAGGCGAAGTCTTGCAGTTGATGAACGTTAACGATCCCGACATTACCGAAGAAAGCTATATGCGGGTCATCTACAGCAAAACCGCCCGCCTGTTTGAAGCGGCCAGTCAGTGCGCGGGGATTCTGGCCGGCGCCACGCCAGAACAGGAAAAAGCGCTGCAGGATTACGGCCGCTATCTGGGTACCGCTTTCCAGCTGATTGACGATCTGCTGGATTACAGCGCCGACGGAGAAACCCTGGGCAAGAATGTCGGCGACGATCTGAACGAAGGCAAACCAACGCTGCCTCTGCTGCACGCCATGCATAACGGCACGCCGGAACAGGCCCTGATGATTCGTAACGCCATTGAAGAAGGCAACGGGCGTCATTTACTGGAACCGGTACTGGAAACCATGGCCGCCTGCGGCTCGCTGGAGTGGACTCGCCTACGGGCAGAGGAAGAAGCCGATAAAGCCATCGCCGCCCTCGCCGTTCTGCCTGATACGCCTCACCGTGACGCTCTGATTGCGCTGGCGCATATCGCCGTACAGCGCAACCACTGATTTTCTCCCGCGTCGCCCGACGCGGGTTTTCACTCGTTTCATTTCCCTCTGTGCATCAGGCCACATTTCAGCGCGTTTTAGAAACATACTGGAACCATTGATAACCGTTTATGTTATAAACAGGAGGCAATGAAGTCACCGGAGCTATGACACATTCTGCTGACAGGGAGAAAGGAATGAAAAACCAATACGTCGACTGGCACTCTGCCGATATTATTGCCGCACTACGCAAGAAGGGAACGTCACTGGCGGCGGTTTCACGCGGCGCCGGGCTTAGCTCATCTACGCTTGCCAACGCCCTAACCCGGCCGTGGCCGAAAGGTGAGCGGCTGATCGCCGAAGCGCTGGGCACCGATCCGTGGGTAATCTGGCCATCGCGCTATCACGATCCCATCACCCACGAGTTTATCGACAGAACCCGGTGTATCCGCCAGCGCTAAACAAAAACGGGGCCGTCAGGCCCCGTTTTTGAATTCGCCTTAGCGATTATTCTTCACCGGAGACGCGTTCAATTCGGGCCCCCAATGCCTGCAGCTTGTCTTCAATACGTTCGTAACCGCGATCGATATGGTAGATCCGCTCCACAATCGTAGCGCCTTCGGCGATACAGCCTGCCAGCACCAGGCTCGCAGAGGCACGCAGATCGGTTGCCATCACCTGGGCCCCGGACAGATGCTCCACGCCGTGGCAGATAGCGGTGTTGCTTTCGATCTCCGCGTGTGCGCCCATACGGATCAGTTCAGGTACGTGCATAAAGCGGTTTTCAAAAATGGTCTCGGTGATGACGCCGGTGCCTTCAGCCACCATATTCAGCAGCGTAAACTGCGCCTGCATATCGGTCGGGAATCCCGGGTGCGGCGCAGTACGCACGTTCACTGCTTTCGGACGCTTGCCGTGCATATCCAGACTTATCCAGTCTTCACCGGTTTCGATATCAGCGCCGGCTTCGCGCAGCTTGGCCAGCACCGCATCCAGCGTGTGCGGGCAGGCATTGCGGCACATCACCTTACCGCCAGATACCGCTGCCGCCACCAGGAAGGTACCGGTTTCAATACGATCCGGCAGTACGCGCCATACGCCACCGCCCAGTCGTTCAACCCCTTCAATGGTGATGCGATCGCTCCCCATACCAGTGATTTTCGCGCCCAGCTCATTCAGGAAATTGGCGGTATCGACAATTTCCGGCTCACGCGCCGCGTTTTCAATCACGGTGGTGCCTTCCGCCAGGGTGGCTGCGGTCATGATGGTTACGGTAGCGCCAACGCTGACCTTATCCATCACGATATGGGCTCCTTTCAGACGACCATCAACCGATGCCTTAACGTAGCCTTCTTCCAGTTTGATTTCAGCGCCCAACTGCTCCAGACCGCTGATATGCAGATCCACAGGACGAGCGCCGATAGCGCAACCGCCGGGCAGCGAAACCTGCCCCTGACCAAAGCGTGCCACCAGTGGCCCCAGGGCCCAGATAGAAGCACGCATGGTTTTCACCAGTTCGTAAGGGGCACAGAAAATGTTGACCTTGCTGGCATCGATCCAGACAGACCCATTACGCTCCACTTTGGTGCCCAGCTGGCTGAGCAGCTTCATAGTGGTATCGATGTCCCTGAGTTTTGGAACATTCTGAATCTCTACCGGCTCTTCCGCCAGCAGGGCCGCGAACAAAATCGGCAGGGCCGCGTTTTTCGCTCCGGAAATCGCCACTTCCCCGCTCAGCCGGGTCGGCCCCTGTACACGAAACTTATCCATTCAACAGTTCTCTATTATTCAATCTCTGCTACCGGCGCTACGCCCATAGCTTAAAAGCCGTTTAGTTTACGGTCGCGTTCCCATTCCTGTGGGGTATAAGCCTTAATAGAGACCGCGTGGATGCGGTTCTCGGCAATCAGCTCCATCAGCGGCGCATAAACGGCCTGCTGTTTCTTCACGCGACTCATATCGGCGAACAGGTCACCCACCGCGATAACCTGAAAGTGGCTGCCGTCACCGGAGACGTGGGCTTCCTGAAGGGGCAGTGCGTTCATCAACACTGTCTGAATTTCATGATTTTCCATGGGTTCACTTCGTCGGATAGTCAAAACAGCCCCACATCTTAGTGGAAAGTGGCGCACGCTTAAACAGGCAAAACGGCCCGGATTGTAACAATCATCCGGGCCGCGAGGTAAAGTGCTGAAAACTAGAGGCTGTCTGAAGGAAAAGCCGTAGACGGCAAATTATAGAGCCGGGCCAGGGTTCGCAAACTGGGGCTGGCGCCGCCAATCGTCACCGACTGCCCGGAAGCACTCGCCATGGCTACCAGATGTACCAGCAGCGCCAGCCCAGCGGTATCCACCCGTTCCAGACTTTGCAGGGCAATATGACTCAGGCCCTGGCTTGCTTCCGCTCGCGCGTCCCACAGCTCACGCAGCGTTTCTTCTTCCAGAACACCTTCCAGGTTCAGCGTCTCGTCCTGACGCGACCAGCGCAGCAATGCGGACATTACTTCTTCTCGTCCAGCGTGATTTTCTGCCGGGAGATAGATTTCAGCTGCGCGGTCAGACCGTCGATACCTTTAGTACGCAGCAAATCACTCCACTCGTTCTGTTTGGTGGTGATCATGCTGACGCCTTCAGCGATCATATCGTAAGCCTGCCACTTGCCACTCTGGGTATTCTTACGCCACTGAAAGTCCAGGCGTACCGGCGGACGGCCATTCGGATCGATAATGGTGACGCGGATCGGTACGATGGTGGCATCGCCCAGCGGCTTTTCAGGTGCGACCTGGTAGGTCTGACCGTGGTACATTGCCAGCGCCTGGCCGTAAGCCTGCTTCAGATATTCACGAAACGCGGCGAAGTAAGCTTCACGCTGTGCCGGCGTGGCTTCTTTATAATAGCGGCCCAGCACCAGCGCACCGGCATATTTTACCTGGACATAGGGCAGCAGTTCCTGATCGACTACCTGACGCAGGTAGTCTGGATTCTGACGAATCTTCGGCTGTTCGTTCTTCAGACGATCAAAGGTCTTTTTCGCCGCTTCGTTCATGACCTGATAAGGGTTGGACATATCCGCTGCCGCCGCCGTTGCCAGCGGCGCAATCACCAGCATGGCGACCATTAATATACGTTTAAGCATTGAATTTTCTCCTGAATTACTTCGTCGTGCCGGTTTGCGGCTGTGTTCCATTATCTTCGGTAGCGGCCTTATCGCCATCATCCGAATTCTTATTATCGTCGCTGTTGCTCTTATACAGGAACTGACCGATCAGATCCTCCAGCACCATCGCCGATTTGGTGTCCTGAATGGTATCACCATCCTTAAGAATAGCGGTTCCCAGCTCCGGATCCTCAAAACCGACATTCAGGGCCAGGTACTGCTCACCCAGCAGTCCGGAAGTGCGAATCGCCAGCGAGCTGGTATCCGGGATATGGTTATAGCGCTGTTCAATATCCATCGCGACCCGCGGCAGGTAGCTTTTCGGGTCAAGGGAGATATCGTGCACCCGACCAATAGTGACCCCACCAATACGGATCGGCGAACGCTCTTTCAGGCCACCGATATTATCGAAGGTCGCATAGAGGCGATAAGTCGGTTCGCTGTTCAGCGCAGTAACGTTTGCCACCTTCAGGCACAGAAAAACGGCGGCCACCAGCGCTATCAATAAAAACGCGCCGACCCAGATTTCAGATTTCTTGGTTTGCATTCACTTAATTCCCAAACATCAGTGCCGTCAGCACAAAATCCAGACCCAGTACCGCCAGTGACGCATGCACGACGGTACGCGTGGTAGCCCGGCTAATTCCCGCGGAGGTAGGCACCGCATCGTAGCCGTTAAACAGCGCAATCCAGCTTACGGTTACGGCAAACACCACGCTCTTAATCACGCAGTTCACCAGATCCATACGCCAGTCGACCGCGTTCTGCATGGCAGACCAGAAAAAGCCGGCGTCGATACCTTTCCAGGTCACGCCCACCAGCGCACCGCCCAGAATCCCGACGGCCACAAAAATGATCGACAGCAGCGGCAGCGAAATAATGCCAGCCCAGAAGCGCGGCGAAACCACCCTGCGCAGCGGATCCACCGCCATCATCTCCATGCTGGAGAGCTGCTCGGTCGCCTTCATCAGGCCAATCTCCGCCGTTAAGGCCGAACCGGCGCGTCCGGCGAACAGCAGCGCCGTGACCACCGGCCCCAGTTCGCGCAGCAGCGACAGCGCCACCATCATGCCAAGACTGGTTTCCGCACTGTAGGTAGTCAGCACCAGATAGCCCTGAAGCCCCAGAACCATCCCGATAAACAGCCCGGAAACGATGATGATCATCAACGACAGCACGCCGACGTTATAGAGTTGTTTAACCAGCAATGGGGCGTGTTTACGGAACTCCGGCTTGCCCACCAGCGCGTTAAACAACATTAACCCGGCGCGACCAAACGCGGCGCAGATTTCTATTCCGCGACGGCCGAACGACGCCAGTGCATTCAGAAGCATGAGCGGCTCAACTCCCTGTTCCAGTTAAATCGTGTTGGTAATCCCCGGCGGGATAGCGGAACGGCACGGGGCCATCGGCAATGCCGTCCAGAAACTGACGCACCCGGGGATCCTGATTATCGGCAAGCGACTGGGGCGAGCCTTCAGCCACTACTCGCCGATCGGCCACAATCCAGGCATGATCGGCGATACTCAGCACCTCCGGCACGTCGTGAGATACCACGATGCAGGTGACGCCCAACGAACTGTTCAGCTCGGAGATAAGCTTCACCAGCACGCCCATGGTAATGGGATCCTGGCCCACAAAAGGCTCATCGAACATGATTAGATCCGGTTCCAGCGCGATGGCGCGCGCCAGCGCGGCCCGACGCGCCATACCGCCGGACAGTTCGGAGGGCATCAGCGACGCCGCGCCGCGCAGCCCGACGGCTTCCAGCTTCATCATCACCGTGCTGTGCAGCAGCGGCTCCGGCAATCGGGTATGTTCGCGCAGCGGCCATGCCACGTTTTCGAATACGGTGAGATCGGTAAAAAGCGCCCCGGACTGGAACAACATACTCATCCGCTTACGCACCTGATAAAGCCGCGAACGCGACATGGCGGGTATGTTTTCTCCGTCGAAAAGAATCTCTCCGGCATCCGGTTGGATCTGACCGCCGATCAGGCGCAACAGCGTCGTTTTACCGATACCGGAAGGGCCCATTATCGCCGTAATCTTCCCTCGGGGTACGAAAAGCGTAACATCGTCAAAAATACGCCGCTCCCCTCTCGAGAAGCTGACTCCCCGCACCTCGACCAGATTCGTCTGCGTCTGGCTCATCTATTAGAGTTCCTGTTTACGCATAAGATTCGCTCTGTTACAGAGCACGCACCAAAACCCTGCATTCTTACAGAAGAATAACGCGGGAGGTTAGCTAAAGCTGGCATTTGTTTTACTTTTGTCCTTCTAAAAGTCAAAATTAAGAATTAAACGCAACTAACACAGAACTGTATGCGCGCCCGGGGTTTCCAGCCAATGGACCGGCGATTATACCTTCCTTGAGGATTCTGCATGCTTTTAGCTACGGCTCTGTTAATCATTGGTTTATTGCTGGTTGTTTACGGCGCGGATCGGTTAGTGTTTGCCGCGTCGATTCTTGGCCAGAGTCTGGGCGTTCCGCCGCTGATTATTGGCCTTACCGTCGTCAGTATCGGCACTTCCCTGCCGGAGATTATCGTCTCGGCGGCAGCGGGGCTACACGGCCAGTTGGATCTGGCTGTTGGAACGGCGCTGGGATCCAATATCACCAATATATTGCTGATACTGGGCCTTGGGGCGCTGCTGCACCCTTTTACCGTGCATTCCGATATTCTGCGCCGCGAGTTACCCTTAATGTTAGCGCTTAGCGTTCTGTGTGGTTTTTTGCTGTATGACGGCAACCTGAGCCGACTGGATGGCGTGATATTGCTGGCAACCGCCGTGCTTTATTTGCTGTTTACCGTTAAGATTGCCCGTCTCGCCCAACGTCAGGGTAACGATCCTCTGACTAATGAGCAAATACTGGAGTTACCGCGCGGCGCAAACCAGCCGGTGGCTTTTCTCTGGTTGGGCGTCGCGCTGCTGATTATTCCAGTCGCGACCCGAATGGTGATTGATAACGCGACCGTTCTGGCTAACGCCTTTTCGGTGAGCGAGCTGCTGCCGGGGCTGACGATCGTCTCCGTCGGCACCAGCCTGCCCGAGCTGGCGACCGTGATTGCAGGCGCACGTAAAGGCGAGGGCGATATCGCCATCGGGAATATCATTGGCGCTAACATTTTTAATATCGCCATCGTGCTTGGGCTGCCGGCACTGCTCTCGCCCGGTGTCTTTGACCCTCAGGCCATCGTTCGGGACTATGGCCTGATGCTGTTAGTCAGCGCACTGTTCGCCCTGCTGTGCTGGCGTAAGAAGCGCCATATCGGACGCACGGTAGGTGCCCTGTTAACCTGTGGATTTTTTGTATGGATGACGGTGCTGTTTATCACGGCCCCTCGTCTCGTTGAATAACTGGAAAAGATTATGTCGCAGATTGCTATACCACCCGGTTTCGACTTTCAGCAAGCGGGTAAAGAGGTGCTGGAGATCGAACGTGAAGGGATCAATCAACTGACGCAGTATATCAATGAGGACTTCACGCGCGCCTGCGAACTGATATTCCACTGCCCCGGAAAAATCGTGGTGATGGGCATGGGCAAATCAGGCCATATCGGCCGTAAGATGGCGGCCACTTTCGCCAGCACCGGTACGCCTTCTTTCTTCGTCCATCCCGGCGAAGCCAGCCATGGCGATCTGGGCATGGTGACGGCGCAGGATGTGGTCGTTGCTATCTCTAACTCCGGCGAATCCAGCGAGATCCTGGCGCTTATCCCGGTGCTGAAGCGCCTGCGAGTGCCGCTTATCTGTATCTCCGGCCGCCCGGAAAGCGCTATGGGCCGCGCCGCTGATGTCCATCTGTGCATTAAAGTGTCGCAGGAAGCCTGCCCGCTGGGGCTGGCGCCGACCACCAGTACCACTGCCACACTGGTCATGGGCGATGCCCTGGCGGTGGCGTTACTGAAAGCCCGCGGCTTCACCGCTGAAGACTTCGCCCTCTCTCACCCAGGCGGCGCGCTGGGGCGCAAGCTGCTACTGCGGGTTAACGATATTATGCACACCGGTGACGAAATCCCCCGGGTCAGCAAACGGGCGACTCTGCGCGATGCCCTGCTGGAGATCACGCGCAAAAATCTGGGCATGACGGTTGTCTGCGACGAAGATATGACCATCGAAGGCATCTTCACCGACGGCGACCTGCGCCGTGTCTTCGATACCGGCGTCGATCTTTATAAACTGAATATCACCGACGTCATGACCACTGGCGGCATTCGCGTACGCCCCGACACCCTGGCGGTGGACGCGCTCAACCTGATGCAGAGCCGCCATATCACTTCGGTGATGGTTGCCGATGGCGACAAGTTACTCGGTGTGTTACATATGCATGACTTACTGCGCGCAGGCGTGGTGTAACGAAGGATAAGCGGTAATGAGCAACCAGGAAGCAATGCTTGCCACCTGTTATGGCCCGGTAAGCGCGCAGGTAATGAATCGGGCGAAAAACGTTCGCCTGCTGATTCTCGATGTCGACGGCGTGATGTCCGACGGCCTTATCTATATGGGCAACAGCGGCGAAGAGCTGAAAGCGTTTAACGTGCGCGACGGCTACGGTATTCGCTGTGCCCTCACCTCCGATATCGAAGTGGCGATTATCACCGGCCGTCAAGCGAAGCTGCTGGAAGATCGCTGCGAAACCCTTGGCATTACACATCTTTACCAGGGGCAGTCAGATAAACGGCTGGCCTTTCAGGCGCTGTTGCATAAACTCTCATTAACGGCCGACCAGGTAGCATACATCGGCGACGATCTTATCGACTGGCCGGTCATGGCTGAAGTGGGACTAAGCGTTGCCGTTGCCGATGCCCATCCTCTGCTGCTGCCGCGCGCAGATTATGTTACCCGTATTGCTGGCGGCCGCGGTGCAGTGCGTGAAGTGTGCGACCTGCTTCTGCTGGCGCAGGGCAAGCTGGAGGAGGCTAAAGGGCAATCCCTATGAGTAAGCTGAAACGTTGGGTCATTATCGGGCTGGCCATTGTAGCACTGGTACTGATCGGCATTAATCTGACCGACCTCGACGAGGCTGAGCCTAAAGCCGTAAACAGCAACGAGCCGACCTACAAGAGCGAGCATTCCGACACCGTGGTTTACAACCCTACGGGGGCGTTGAATTATCGGCTGGTGGCTCAGCACGTGGAATATTTCTCTGCGGACGAGCTTTCATGGTTTACTCTGCCAGTGATGACCGTTTATGACGCCAACGATGCGAATAAAACCGCAACCTGGTCAGTTCGCGCCGATCGCGCCAAACTGACTAAAGACCGTATGCTGTATCTGTACGGAAATGTGGTGGTGACCGCGCTGGCGCCAGATTCGCAATTGCGTAAAATTACGACCGATAACGCCCAGGTAAACCTTGTGACACAGGATGTTACTTCCGATGACCTCGTCACGCTGTACGGGACCACATTTAATTCTAAAGGCCTGAAGATGCGCGGAAATTTGCGCAGCAAAACTGCCGAGCTGATTGAAAAGGTTAGATCCTCATATGAAATCCAGAATAAACAAACACAGCCTTAATCTCCTGCTGGCCGGTACGCTTTTGGCCGCCGCCCTTCCAGCCTTTGCGGTTACTGGTGATACCGATAAGCCTATCCATATTGAATCCGATCAGCAGTCGCTGGATATGGAAGGCAATGTGGTGACCTTTACCGGCAATGTGGTGGTGACTCAGGGTACGATCAAGGTCAACGCCGACAAAGTGGTAGTCACCCGCCCGGGCGGCGAAAAAGGCAAAGAGGTGGTGGAAGCCTATGGTAAGCCCGCTACTTTTTACCAGATGCAGGACAACGGAAAACCAGTTAAAGGCCGCGGCAGTAAAATGCGCTACGAGCTCCAGAATGATTACGTCATCCTGACCGGCAATGCTTATCTGGAGCAGCTCGACAGCAACATCAAGGGCGATAAGATAACCTACCTCGTGAAGGAGCAGAAAATGCAGGCCTCCAGCGAGAAAGGTAAACGCGTGACAACCGTTCTGGTTCCGTCACAGCTCCAGGATAAAAACAATTCCGGCCAGAAGAGTAACTAATTTCGTATGGCAACACTCACTGCAAAGAACCTCGCCAAGGCCTATAAAGGCCGAAAGGTGGTGGAAGATGTCAGCCTGACCGTGGAGTCTGGCGAAATCGTCGGTCTGCTCGGCCCTAATGGCGCCGGTAAAACCACAACCTTCTACATGGTGGTGGGCATCGTCCCGCGCGATGCCGGCAATATCATCATCGACGATGAAGATATCAGCCTGCTGCCTCTGCACGCCCGTGCGCGCCGCGGCATCGGTTATCTGCCTCAGGAGGCCTCTATTTTCCGGCGCCTGAGCGTTTTCGATAACCTGATGGCGGTACTGCAAATTCGCGACGATCTGTCGGCGGAACAGCGCACCGACCGCGCCAACGAGCTGATGGAAGAGTTCCATATCGAACACCTGCGCGATAACCTGGGTCAGTCCCTCTCCGGGGGGGAGCGTCGACGGGTCGAAATCGCCCGTGCGCTGGCGGCTAATCCCAAATTCATCCTGCTGGATGAACCTTTCGCTGGGGTCGATCCCATCTCGGTCATCGACATCAAACGCATTATTGAACACCTGCGAGACAGCGGCCTTGGGGTGCTTATCACCGACCATAACGTCCGTGAAACGCTCGCCGTCTGCGAACGCGCTTATATCGTCAGCCAGGGGCACCTGATTGCCCATGGAACACCTGATGAGATCCTCAAGGACGACCAGGTGAAACGCGTGTATCTTGGGGAAGAGTTCAGACTCTGATAGGGTAAGGACTGGATGCCGCGCTCGCCACCGGGCGCGCGGTTTCATCGACACATTGACCTGAGGTAGCTTGTTCTGAATATGAAGCAAGGTTTGCAATTAAAGCTGAGCCAACAGCTTGCCATGACGCCCCAGTTGCAACAGGCAATCCGCCTGTTGCAACTCTCCACGCTGGAACTCCAGCAGGAGCTTAACCAGGCGCTGGAAAGCAACCCCCTGCTTGAACAGAGCGATCCCCTCGAAGAAGTTGCGACCAGCGAAAACGGCGACAGCGAAACGCTCGACAGCCGGGATGCCCTGGAACAGGACTCCATGCCCGAAGAGTTGCCGCTCGACGCCAGCTGGGACGAGATATACACCGCCGGTACGCCCTCAGGCACCGGCACTGACTATGTTGACGATGAGCTTCCCATCTATCAGGGGGAAACCACCCAGTCTCTTCAGGACTACCTGATGTGGCAGGTCGGACTAACGCCTTTCTCCGATACCGATATCGCTATCGCCACCTCTATTGTCGACGCTGTCGACGATACCGGTTACCTCACCGTCACGGTTCAGGACATCCTGGATGGCATGGGCGATGAAGAGGTAAGCCTGGAAGAGGTCGAGGCGGTTCTCAAACGCATTCAGCGTTTTGATCCCGTCGGCATCGCCGCTCGCGATCTGCGGGAATGCCTGCTGATCCAGCTTTCCCAGTTCGCACCGGAAACCCCACGCCTGCATGAGGCTCACCTGATTGTCAGCGATCACCTCGATCTGCTGGCTAATCATGACTTCCGCTCGCTGATGCGCGTTACACGCCTTAAAGAAGATATCCTGAAAGAAGCCGTTGGGCTGATTCAATCCCTCGACCCGCGTCCGGGCCAGTCCATTCAAACCAGCGAGCCGGAATATGTTATCCCCGACGTGCTGGTACGCAAGCACCAGGGGCGCTGGGTAGTGGAGCTTAACAGCGACAGCATTCCACGTCTGAAGATTAATCAGCAGTATGCGGCCATGGGCACCAATGCCCGTAACGACAGCGACAGCCAGTTCATCCGCAGTAATCTGCAGGAAGCAAAGTGGCTGATTAAAAGCCTGGAGAGCCGCAACGATACCCTGCTGCGCGTCAGTCGCTGTATTGTGAAACAGCAGCAGGCCTTTTTCGAGCATGGTGAGGAGCATATGAAACCGATGGTGCTGGCTGATATCGCTCAGGCCGTCGATATGCATGAATCCACTATCTCACGCGTCACCACTCAAAAATACCTCCAGAGTCCGGGGGGGATTTTTGAGCTGAAGTATTTCTTTTCCAGCCATGTGAGTACCGAGGGAGGCGGCGAAGCCTCTTCTACGGCGATCCGCGCGCTGGTGAAGAAATTAATCGCTGCGGAAAATCCCGCCAAGCCACTGAGCGACAGCAAGCTCACCGCCATGCTCTCCGAGCAGGGGATTATGGTGGCGCGCCGTACCGTCGCAAAGTACCGAGAGTCTTTATCGATCCCTCCGTCTAACCAGCGTAAACAACTGGTCTGACCCAACAGATAAGGAAGACACTATGCAGCTCAACATCACTGGACAAAACGTCGAAATCACCGATGCATTGCGTGAATTTATCAATCCTAAATTCGCCAAGCTGGAGCAGTATTTTGATCGGATCAATCAGGTCTATATTGTGTTGAAAGTGGAAAAGGTTTCCCACGTCGCGGATGCGACGCTGCACGTCAACGGCGGAGAGCTGCACGCCAGTGCGGAAGCTCAGGATATGTATGCGGCCATTGACGGCCTGGTAGACAAGCTGGCGCGGCAGTTAACCAAACATAAAGATAAACTGAAACAACACTAATTGTCCGGGCGTTTCTGTGACCCGTGCGGCTCGCCATTGCGGCGGGCCGTTCCCGCAGAAGGCTTAGGTGAAATTATGATGAACAATGATTTAGCGCTGCAACTGAGCAATGTCCTTAACCAGGAATGTACCCGAAGTGGCGTCCCGTGTCAGAGTAAGAAGCGGGCGCTGGAGATAGTCAGCGAACTGGCTGCTAAACAATTGGGACTGGCCCCCCAGATCGTGTTTGAGGCAGTTCTGACCAGGGAAAAAATGGGAAGTACCGGTATCGGAAACGGTATCGCCATTCCCCACGGCAAGCTGGAAGAAGATACTGAACGCGCCGTGGGCGTCTTTATTAAACTGGAGACCCCCATCGCCTTCGATGCTATCGATAATCAACCGGTGGATCTGCTGTTTGCACTGCTGGTTCCGGCGGATCAGACCAAAACGCATCTGCATACGCTGTCGCTGGTGGCGAAACGGCTGGCGGACAAAACCATCTGCCGCCGGCTGCGCGCAGCGCAAAGCGATGAAGAACTTTATCAGATCATCACTGAAGAAAACCCGGATGCTGAATAACAAACATTCCGGCAGGAATCACGGCTGCGCAGCGATGCAGCCGGTTAACGGGGGGAGAAACTGCACATGGTGCTGATGATTGTCAGCGGCCGCTCAGGTTCAGGGAAGTCCGTGGCACTGCGCGCGCTGGAAGACATGGGCTTTTACTGTGTCGATAATCTGCCGGTCGTGCTGCTACCGGAACTGGCCAACACGCTGGCGGAGCGCGGCATTTCAGCAGCGGTCAGTATCGACGTACGTAACATGCCGGAATCGCCGGAAATCTTCGAGCGAGCGATGAACAACCTGCCTGGCGCTTTTTCGCCGCAGCTGCTGTTCCTGGATGCCGATCGCAATACGCTGATTCGCCGTTACAGCGATACCCGCCGCCTGCACCCGCTTTCCAGTAAGAACCTGTCGCTGGAAAGCGCTATCGACAGGGAAAGCGATCTGCTGGAGCCGCTGCGCTCCCGCGCCGACCTGATTATCGATACCTCAGAGATGTCAGTGCATGAACTGGCGGAAATGCTGCGTACCCGGCTGCTGGGCAAGCGAGAGCGCGAGCTGACCATGGTCTTTGAGTCCTTCGGCTTCAAGCACGGCATTCCCATCGACGCTGATTACGTCTTCGATGTACGTTTCCTGCCGAACCCGCACTGGGATCCTAAACTTCGCCCGATGACCGGCCTGGATAAGCCCGTTGCCGCCTTCCTCGACAGGCATACCGAAGTCCACAATTTTATCTACCAGACCCGCAGCTATCTGGAACTCTGGCTGCCTATGCTGGAGACCAACAACCGCAGCTACCTGACCGTCGCCATCGGTTGTACCGGAGGCAAACACCGTTCGGTCTATGTCGCCGAACAGCTGGCGGACTATTTCCGTTCTCGCGGCAAGAACGTACAGTCGCGCCATCGAACTCTGGAAAAGCGAAAAACATGACCGTCAGACAAACCGTCGAAATCACCAACCGGCTGGGCATGCATGCCCGGCCGGCGATGAAGCTGTTCGAGCTGGTGCAAAGCTATGACGCCGAAGTGCTGCTGCGTAATGAAAGCGGCATCGAAGCTGAAGCCAGCAGCGTTATTGCCCTGTTGATGCTGGATTCCGCTCAGGGCGGCCACATCGAAATCGAAGCCAGCGGCCCCCAGGAGCAGGAAGCATTAAATGCCGTTATCGCGCTGTTTAACGCTGGTTTTGACGAAGACTAACGGACTATGCTTCTTCTGTAACGGGGCCAACCGTTAACAGCAGATTCGCAAAGCGCCGCATTTCACCGCTGGCCAACACCAGTAGCGTTCGATCGTTTTTGACGCGCTCATAGAAAGCATCGCGCTCAAGATAGCTGACCGGACAGCCCTCTGGTAGCAGCTGGCGATAAGCTGGCGCGACGGTATTCACAAAGGATTCCGGCCAGGCCATCATCATCGCCTGTTCCACATTAATCACCGCCAGCAGTTTTTCCAGAATCGCCACACTGCCAATGGTGCCCGGCGCCAGATTCAGGTAAATAACCCGGGCCTTGTCAGGCGCATGGGTGACGAAAGCATAATTGGCGTCCGCAATCAGTATCTGCGTTTTATGGCCGCATCGGGCCAGACCACTTAAAAGCGGTGGATGGATTATTACGCCTTTAATCATCTGCGTGGCTCCAGATTGTTACATTCGGTAGATACCGCCGTTGATATCAAGGGTCGCCCCGGAAATAAAACCGTCATATTCAGAGGCAAGGAATGCAATCGCTCGTGCCACATCGTCCGGATTGCCGGCCCGGCCCAGCGGGATGCCGCGAATCGTCTCCTCCGCAGAGGCCCTGGTGGTATGGCGAGCGTGAAAGCGAGTTCCCAGAATCAGCCCAGGAGCGACAGCGTTAACCCGGATGCCATATTCCCCCAGTTCCGCCGCCAGCGAACGGGTCCAGGTGAGTATCGCACCTTTAGCAGTGGAGTATACCAGCGAGCCAGCATGCCCCCCGGAACGCCCCGCCAGCGACGCCAGATTAATAATGCTGGCGCCGTCGCTGGCGATTTTCAGAAACGGCAGCGCGCTCTGAGTCACATTGAGCATGGTGGTCATATTGACGTCAATCACCGTCCGCCAGAACCCTGCGTCGATCTCCCCCAGCCACTTGCGCCCGATAATTCCCCCTACGTTGTTAATCAGAATATCGATACCATTCAGAAAATCCGCTCCCTGCCTGACGCACTGCCCGGCCTCATCGCGGCAAGTCAAATCCGCGTAGCCGTAACTGGCCTTTTGGCCCAGAGAATGCGCCAGCTCCGCCAGCGCTTTCGGCCCATCTTCACCGCTATGATAGTGCATATAGATATCGCAACCGGCATTAATCAACCGCTCTGCCGTGGCCCTGCCGATCCCCTGTTCGGCCCCTGTGATAAATGCTTTTTTACCTTTCAGATATCCCATCGTAAGTACCTCTTTATCATTTACGGATAATGCGCATCAGCAGCGGATAACCCCTTCGCGCTGCCTGCTACAGTAGAAAATGCAAATCAAACCGGTCGCCAGCAGACACATCGATAAAAAAATGAGGCCAGCCGTATCGCTGTGGCTCACATCTTTCAACACCCCAACGATCCAGGGGGCGACGAATCCGCCGATATTGCCTATACAGCTCACTACCGCTAACCCGGCAGCAGCAGCCGCTCCGGTCGTGATGTTGGCGGGCATGGAGAGAAAGCAAGGTACAGCGCTATAGATGCCAATCGAGGCCAGGCACAGGAACGACAGCGCGATAAAGACGCTGTAGTGAAAGAACACCACAGCACCGACCAGACCAGTCGCGGCGATCGCCATACTGATACCGGCAAAGATGCTGATTTGCCGGCTCTTGCTGGCCCAGATGCTCCAGGGATAAACCAGCAGAGCGGCCAGGCCGTAGGGAAGCAGCGCGATCAGGCTGACCCGAAAGATGTTATCGCCCGAAATCGCGGTAATGATCGAAGGTAGCCACATACCGAATCCATATATGCCACACACCATTCCAAAATTCAGCAGAGCATAGAGCAAATACTTTTTATTTTTTATTCCCTGCACGAAATCAGACGATGAAATCTGCGACTTTTCTTTATTCATCCCGATATTATTCATCAGCCAGGCTTTTTCATCGACACTAAGATACCTCACTTCTTTGGGCGAATTTTTTATCACAAAAGGCACAATCATCCCGATAATAACTGGAGGTATTCCTTCGAGAATGAATAACCACTGCCATGGTTCCAAACCGAACCATCCATGATCAATATTCAAAATCAACCCAGAGATTGGTGAACCAATAGCGTTAGACAATGGTTGAACAATAATAAACATCCCCAGTATTCTGGTTAGATATTTTTCCGGAAAAAATATTGTGAAATAATAAACAACTGAAGGAAAGAATCCCGCTTCGCAAACACCCAACATAAAACGGCAGATGTAAAGCTCAGTCGGCGTCCGTACAAACCCCATCAGCGTTGCAAAAACTCCCCATGTAATCAGTATTCGGGCAAACCAGATTCGGGGGCCGAACTTAATGGTTCCGGCATTTCCCGGAATTTCAAAGATGACGTAGCCAATAAAAAACAAGCCAGATGCAAAGCCGAAAGCAGAAGCCGTTAGCCCCAGACCACTCTCCAGAGAAATAGCTGCATAGGCCATATTATTACGATCAAGAAACGCCAAAAAGTATAATAAAGTCATTAAAGGGACAATATTTAACGTCAGCTTTCTGATCGCACTACGCTCAACATCACGAGACAGATTATTGTTCATAACAGGGCACTTCCAGTGTTATTAATCGGAATCACAAGGAACAGCCAGGCACCGCCATTTACTCGGCAACCGCTAACATCTCAACTGACGACTTCAGGCAATAACCAGCCACAGGAGTCATTTCCATTACTCCAGCTATCAGTCATAATCTTCAATATTCTGTCAGCCAGCCGCGTCCCGAACCGACTGACGTTGAATTAACGTGGGTGGAAATAAAAACTCTTGCGGCACCAGCGCGCTGTCGTCAATACGCCGCATAATTCGCGCCACCATGACTTTTGCCATCTCCGCCAGCGGCGGCATCACCGAACTGAGTCCCGGCCTGATCTGGCCAGAAAGCGGGATATTATCAATGCCTATCACTGAAATTTCGTTCGGTACAACCACTCCCGCGTCGCGCAAGCCGCCCAGAAGCCCGATGGCCAACGCGTCATTAATCGCCACCACACCGTCAGGGCGGGGAGACAATGCCAGTATCTTAGACGCCAGAGCATGGCCCAGTTCATTCATTTCCGTATCGCCATATCCGCCGCGGGCCTTACCTTCCACGATCCGCTGATGCTGGCTCTGACGCAGGTTACGCAGAACCGTCAGAAACCCCTCAATCTTATGACACCGGCTTATGGTCAGGTTAGCTTCCGTCGCAAATACAATATTGCCGCAGCCGCGTTCTACAAGGTGAGAAGCGGCAAGCCGACCGGCTTCAAGATTATCCATTGAGACGCTGTCGAACAGCCTGGACGTTGCATCTACGGTATTACCCGCCAGCCGACTATCGTAATTAACGATCGCCATCCCCTGCTGCGCCGCCTGGGCAAAATGCGTCTTTCGCATATCGCTGGCGGCGACAATTACACCCCGAACGCCATGAGCCAGCATATCTTCAAGAAATGTGCGCTCCTCCTGCTCCTGACGGTAGGTACTGCCAAGCAGTACCCGACAATCATGCACTCTGGCGGCCAGATCCACCTCGCGCGCCAGCGCCGAAAAGCTGGGATTCACAATCGAGGGAACCAACAGCCCAATCATCCGGGTCTGCCCGGTTTTAAGCTGCTGGGCGGCGCGATTAGGTTGATAATTCAGCTCGCGCATCACCTGCTCAATACGGATCCGGGTCTCCTTGCGCATCTGATCAACGCGCCCATTTAACACATTGGAGACGCTGCTGATCGATACCCCGGCAAGACGCGCGACATCCCGAATATTAGCCATCTTTCGCTTCCCCCTGACGGCGCCATCGATCCCGGAGACCGCCGAATTACCCCACCCGGATAAAAGCTCTGTATCGTTTTAGTGACTCAGCGATAACTAATCTATAGGGGAAAAATTGTCCGTTCAAGCAGCCGGAACCAGCCTGCACGGGTGGCGTCGCGGTTTTGTGAAAGTTATCAAGCGCAGCGGGAAGAGATTACTAAACAGATCGCGTCAGGCACGCTGTTCAGAAGATGTTTAGCTGCTAAGACAGAGCGAAAGAATGCCATGCCGCGTTGCCGGTGTTCGCCAGAGGCCGGCATTAACATCCGCACAAAGTCCTGTCCATCTTTGACATCCCTTGCGAATGGGCATGATCCAGATCAATTCCAACGCGCGTTGGTTTTGCTGTTTATGTCCACTTGCCTATGATCAGATTAATCCGAGTTCAGGCTTAAGGTTTTATTAAGATAAACCGCAGCCGTTGAGTCTTTATTTAAGTTCAACGTTCATACTATCAACCGTGTTACTAAATTTAGAGACGGGAAGGTTTTCCATGGCTGACAGCGTAGTTCGACTCTCTGATGTTGCCCCCCTGGGGACAGGTCGTCATCGTAAATGCTATCTGTATCCTGGCAATCCTGACCGCTGCATCAAGATAGTCTACAACCAGGAGAGCGGCGGTGATAAAGAGCTGCTGCGCGAGCTGGGATATTACGCGCATCTTGGCCGCCGTCTGAAAGACTGGTCCGGTCTTCCGGCCTACCACGGCACCGTTGAAACCGATCTCGGAACCGGCTACGTCTACGATATCGTTAAAGATTACGATGGCAGGACGTCAATGTCGCTGGATGAATTCGCCCGCCAGTGCAGAGAAAATGGCGATTTAAGGCTGTTGCGCCAGACGCTGGCAGCCCTGAAGGCATGGCTTACTGAACACCGCATCGTCACCATGAACCTTAAGCCGCAGAACATTCTGTGCCGCCGTCTGAGCCCCACCAGGGTAATGCCGGTCGTGGTGGATAACATCGGTGAAGCGACCCTGCTGCCGCTGGCCACCTGGTCACGCTGGTTTTGCCTCCGTAAGCAGTCGCGTCAGTGGCAACGTTTTATGACCCACCCGCTATTCGCCGGCCTGGATCAATCGCCGCAGCCGCAGCCGGTGGCACCCGGTTTTACCGCCAGCCATGGCGCAAGCTAATCAATTCAATCACCTGACCGGCTGCTTAATGCAGCCGGTGTCTTTTCAGGAACCCTTCACCGCCTAACTGACGCATCTGGCGCATAATCCACTGCTGGCGAGACAAAACATAGCCGGATGGCGCGTCAACACGATAGCGAATCGGATTCGGCAGAACCGCGGCCAGCAACGCCGCCTCTGAAAGAGTTAACCGGCTGGCAGGCTTATTAAAAAAGTGGCGCGACGCCGCCTCAACGCCGAAGATCCCCGGCCCAAATTCGGCAATATTCAGATAGACCGTCAGAATCCGGCGTTTGGTCCAGGCCAGTTCAATCCCTACCGTCAGACCGGCTTCCAGCCCTTTACGCACCCAGCTACGCCCATCCCACAGAAACAGATTTTTTGCCGTTTGCTGCGAAAGGGTCGAGGCTCCGCGAGGGCGTCCTTCGCTCTCCTCCAGCGCTTTCTGAATCGAACCGACATCGAACCCCCAGTGATCCGGGAATTTTTGATCTTCGGCTGCAATCACTGACAGCGCCATCCAGGGAGAGATATCGTCCATCCCAACCCAGTCGGAGTGAGCGACATAGCTGAAATCTCCGGAAAACCAGGCACTAAGCTGACGTTCCGCCATCACCGCAGAAAATGGCACTGGCAGTACGCCAAATAAGGCGATCCCCCCCGCCCAGAAGACGACAGCCGCCGCGATTATGCCCAGCAGCCAGCGCTTGATTCGGGCGAGCGGCCCGCCGCGTCGTTTCTTTACTGGCACAGGCTCAATACTCTCGCCACCAGCTTCTCGATACCGTCCGCCGCTTCATCGATACGACTGGCCAGCATATAAGCCGGCGTCGTCACTACCTTCTGCTCTTCATCAATCACAATGTCATCCACCGGACAGGGGACATGCTCGCCGCCCATCGCCTCAATCGCCTCGGCGGTATCGGCATCGGTGCCGATAGTCAGGCGCAACGGTGTCGGAACAATCTTCGGCAACAGGGCCGGAGCGATGCAGATAAAGCCCAGCGGTTTCCCGGCCTGGTGGCATTCACGGGCAATGCGAAGCAGCTCAGGATCGAGGGTACAGTCGCTCCCCTGAGAGGCAAAGTTGCTCAGGTTTTTCGCAGCACCAAAGCCACCAGGCACAATCAGCGCATCCAGCTCCCGAGCCTGAGCTTCGACCAACGAGCGGATTTCGCCACGGGCAATTCGCGCCGCTTCAATCAGAACATTGCGACTTTCCGCCATTGGCTCCCCGGTCAGATGATTGATAACGTCTGCTTGAGTTTTATCCGGAGCGAAGCAAACCGCCTGTGCGCCTGAGCGGGCTATCGCTAACAGTGTGATCACCGCTTCATGGACTTCTGAGCCGTCGTAAACGCCGCAGCCACAAAGAATGACGCCAATTTTTTTCATATCATTAGTCCTTTTTCTCAATCGGAAAATGGCAATAAAAAATTTTTATTAGGACGCTATACTTCACATATTTTACTGATTCAGGTAACAAAACCGATAAGGTTTGCTATCTTATTGCCTTGTGCAACACGACTCTCCCGGCGTCGCTATCCCATGAATCAAACTAATAGCCAGCGGCGCCTCGTTTTCCCTGGTGTTGGCGCAGTCTTCGCGCACCCCGGCCTGGCCGGGGTCATTTTTTTCTGCTCTCCGCCACCCAGCGTCTCAGGGCCTCAACGTCCTGATGCCATTCCTGCTTAAGCTCTTCGACCCAGTCACCGACGTTATCCCACCATGCGGGAAGATCCGGTGACTGGATCTGCTGACCTAACTGCTGCAGATGACGCAGCCCCACCGAACCGGCGGCGCCTTTTATTTTATGTCCCTCTTCGACGATGCCTTTGCGATCGTGAGCCGTTAGATTAGACTCCAGCACGCTCAGATAGCCCGGCATCATTTTTTCAAACATATCCAGCCCGTCCAGGATCACCTTCTCCCCGACCAGATCCAGGTACTGTTCCAGCATGGGAAGGTCAAACAGGATCTGCTGCTTATCTTTATCAGCCACGATTCCTTGCGTCTCCTTTTCATTTTCGCCCTGCTGTACACAGCCATCCCAGAATTTCTTAATCATGGCGGTCAGGGCCGGTACCGCCAGCGGTTTGCTCAGTACGTCGTCCATTCCGGCGTTCAGATACTCTTTTTTGTCCTTCAGCACGTTGGCTGTCAGCGCTACCAGCGGCGGTAGCTGCTCTGGTCTATAGCGCTTATGCAGCTCTCTGGCGATATCCAGCCCGCTCATATCCGGCAACTGAATATCCAGCAGCACCAGATCGAATTCATCAGGCTGGAACAGAGTCAATGCCTCGTTGCCAGTCATGGCAACGTCCACGCTGTTGCCCATTTTTTCCAGCACCGAACGAGCGACTATCACGTTCAGCTCAATATCTTCCACCAGCAGCACATGCAGCGCCGGCAGTGGCATGTCATCCTGATCCAGGGCATCTTCTACCTCTTCCGCCACCTGAGGCGCCTGAATTGTCAGTACAAAGGTCGAGCCCTGTCCTGGCTGGCTGTTCACGGTAATATCCCCGCCCATACTTTTCGCCAGCCGCCGGGAAACCGCCAACCCAATGCCGGTACCCGTCGCGGGCTTGCCACCGTGACTATCCTTCACCTGATAGTACATGGCAAAGATCTTATCCTGCTCTTCCTGGGGAATGCCGATACCTGAATCCTCGACCTCGAAGCGCAGCATGTTGCCATCGTCGTAGCGAATTCGCACCGTCACCTGACCTTCGCGGGTAAATTTCACTGCGTTGCTTATCAGGTTCCACAGGATCTGGCGTAGACGGGTGCCGTCGGTAATCACCTGATGGGGGAGCGGCAGCGTCGGCTCCATCACAAAGCGCAGCCCTTTCTGCTGGGCCTGAAGCGCCGACAGGTTCTCCAGCTCGCCCATAAAACTGGTGAAATCTACCGGTTGGTTATCGAGCTGTACCTTACGACGTTCAATCTTATCCATATCGATAATATCGTTGAAGATGTTCCCCAGCGTCACAGCGGAAACATGGATAGTTTTCAGGTATTTTTCCTGCTCCGGCGTCAGATCGGTATCCAGCAGGATACGGCTCAGTCCCACAATACCGTTCAGCGGAGTACGAAGTTCGTGGCTGATGGTAGAAATAAACGTGGTCTTATCACGACTGGCACGCTCCAGCGCTTCCTGATAGCGCTTACGCTCGGTGATATCGCGGCCAAAGCCCATCAGACCATGACGCTTACCGACCCGATCGTAATAAGGCACCTTACGGATCTCAAAACAGGCCTTGCGCCCGTCAGGGTAATCCAGCCACTGTTCATAGGTCAGGGAGACATTGTGACGAAACACCTTCTCATCGGTTTCTATCACTTTGAGCGCGGCTTCATCGTTATACACTTCATGAGGTTTCAGACCGATAAGCTGCTTTTCACTTTTGCCGGTCAGCAGTTCCATAGCCCGGTTACAGCCGGAAAACTCTTTATCTTCATTGCGGTAGAACACCAGATCCGGAGAGGCATCAAGGAAAGAACGCAGGAAAGAGGACTGTTGTTCCAGGCGAATCTGGGTCTCTTCACGCTCCTTCATTTCGACCTTGAGCTTTTCGAGCATGGTCTGGCGCTCGGCCTCCGCCTTTTCGCGCTCGGCTATCTCCTGATTCAGCTGGGCAATATTGTCTTTAAGCTGAACGTTAAGCATCAGATCGCGCTCGCGCATCTCTTCCAGCTTTTCCACCAGCCGGCTAAGGCGCTGCCGCGACTCTTCCAGCTGCTCCACCACCACCGACAGGAAGTAGACCGCCCAGGGGGTGATCAGCAGACCAAAAAATATCGAGCGGATCACATCTATGCTTTCCACCTGGCCGCGCAGCAGCATGGTGACCGCCATCTGCACCACCATCGCCAGTACCACCAGCGCCAGGGCCAACAGCAGGGAGAAGCGGACCAGGCCCAGCTTCATCATCAGATCGACATAATACTGCGCCAGTTTCCGGATTTGCTTCATCGGGGATTCCTTAGCTGCGTTTGAATCTCAATCATACCGGAAAAATAGCGTAAATTAGATCGCGCTAGCCCTCCGGTTAATCCGGCGAACGCCAGGGACGCCCCAGCGCCGATCCCTGCGGCCCATAAGCCCGCAGCCAGTTGTCGACTTCCAGCATGCCGAGCCAGCGGTTTTCGCACCATAATGGCGCCAGAAGCGTGGGGCGACGAGCACTGGCGGATACTCTATGCCAGACGATCTCCGGCGGAGTATGGCGGATCATCTCCCCGGCGATAGCGCCGTAGCCCGCCTGCGTGGGCGGAGTCAGACGCCCGGCGCGCCAGGCCTTCGCCATGATACTGCCCTCAACGACATGCAGCGGATGCAGTTTAATTCCGTCAACGCCGGTTTCCGCCACCTTTTCGAGCGTTTGCAGACAGGCCTCTTGACCTTCGCCGGGGAGTCCAACAATCAGATGGCTGCATACCTTCAGACCGCGCGCCCTGGCGCGACGAGCGGTGTCCTGATAACAGGAAAAATCATGGCCGCGATTAATGCGATGCAGAGTTCTGTCATGGGCGCTTTGCAACCCCAGTTCCAGCCAGACCTCATAGCCCTGTTCCCGGTAACTGCTCAGCAGATCCAGCACGCTTTCTGGCACGCAGTCCGGCCGCGTGCCGACGCACAGCCCAACGACCTCAGCCCGGGCTACCGCCTGTTGGTACATATTCTTCAACACTTCGACTTCCGCAAAAGTGCTGGTATAGGCCTGGAAATAGGCGAGCCACAGCCGGGCCCGATCCAGCTTGCCGGACTGCGTTTCCAACTGCTCGCTGATGGAGTGGTACCGCTGACTCTCATCGGCAAACGAAGCGACGTTACAGAACGTGCATCCGCCGCGTCCCAGCGTGCCATCCCGGTTGGGGCAGCTAAAACCGCCGTGCAGCGCCAGCTTATGAACCTTTTCGCCATAGCGGCGGCGAAGATCGCCGCCGAACATATTGACTAATTTCTGTAACTGCATAATCTGTCTGACCGGCCCATGAAAAAGGGGGCCAGCCTGCCATTATCCACACCCTCTGGCGATGACCTGGATCAAGCGTCTGCGGGGGGGACTCTCTATATGCATACTAATTCATTATCATTGCAACTTTATCCATTGGCCGGCTAATAACTTATCCTTATATTTTTGCCAGTCTGGTTAAATTATTTATTCCACGCCAAAAACAGTCATATAGATTGCCTTTCAAAAAAAAACTGGTGAAAAAAACTGGCATTAACCTCACAGACAGCATTCATCGATATCGAATGCCTGATTATTTAGTGAGAGAGATCACAGAAAGCCCAGCGCTGGCACTGGCCATAATGTAGATTGAAATACATTAAATTCCTTTAAATACATAAAGATAGTCATGTTTCGCTCGTTTTTTTGATAAATAAGTTTGCCATTTGACCTGTGTTCGCTTTCCCGATAAGTTGGAATTTCGCTGGAAGCTTTCTCGATGGGGGTCTCCCCATCATATTTATGCAGTAATTGAGATTCCCTCTTAAGCAAGTCCTCAATACTTGTGTCACCGCTGCGAAGGTCTGAAGGAGGGCGAATTCGAGTCAGGCGTCAATAATGCGCGACTCGTCGCCACAGCCCCTTCTGCGCCCAAAAGCAAACGGTATCGGGAATCTCGCAGAGCCTGGGGAGGTTCACTGATATGTTGTACGATAAATCCTTAGAGAAGGATAACTGTGGTTTTGGCCTGATCGCCCACATAGAAGGCGACCCCAGCCACAAAGTAGTGCGTACCGCTATCCACGCACTGGCCCGCATGCAGCACCGCGGCGCTATTCTCGCCGATGGTAAAACCGGCGATGGCTGCGGACTTCTGTTACAAAAACCTGACCGTTTTTTCCGCCTGGTGGCCGAAGAGCGGGGATGGCGCCTTGCCAAAAACTACGCGGTCGGCATGATTTTCTTAAGTAAGGACGATGCTATTGCGCGCGCCTGCCGTGAAATTGTTGAGGAGGAGCTGCGTCAGGAAACCCTGTCTATCGTAGGCTGGCGCGACGTGCCTACCAACGACGACGTGCTCGGTGAAATCGCCCTCTCCTCCCTGCCCCGCATTGAGCAAATTTTTGTTAACGCACCGGCCGGCTGGCGCCCGCGCGATATGGAGCGCCGTCTGTTTATCGCCCGCCGCCGTATTGAAAAGCGCATTCAGGATCAGGATTTCTACGTCTGTAGCCTGTCCAACCTGGTCAATATTTATAAAGGTCTGTGTATGCCGGCGGATCTGCCGCGCTTCTACCTGGACCTGGCCGATCTGCGCCTGGAATCTTCCATCTGCCTGTTCCACCAGCGCTTTTCCACAAACACCGTGCCGCGCTGGCCGCTGGCGCAGCCCTTCCGCTATCTGGCGCACAACGGCGAAATCAACACCATCACCGGTAACCGCCAGTGGGCCAGGGCCCGTACCTATAAATTTAAAACTCCACTGATCCCCGATCTGCAGGACGCCGCTCCGTTCGTTAACGAAACCGGCTCTGATTCCAGCTCACTGGATAATATGCTGGAGCTACTGTTAAGCGGCGGCATGGATATCGTGCGCGCCATGCGCCTGCTGGTGCCGCCAGCCTGGCAGAGCAATCCGGATATGGATCCCGAACTGCGCGCCTTTTTCGACTTTAATTCCATGCATATGGAGCCCTGGGACGGCCCGGCAGGTATCGTACTGTCCGATGGCCGCTTTGCCGCCTGTAGCCTGGATCGTAACGGCCTGCGCCCGGCACGCTACGTTATCACAAAAGACAAGCTGATCACCTGCGCGTCGGAAGTGGGCATCTGGGATTATCAGCCTGATGAGGTGGTGGAAAAAGGGCGCGTCGGCCCAGGCGAACTGATGGTTATCGATACCCGTAGCGGGCAGATTTTGCATTCGGCCCAAACCGATAACGAGCTTAAAGGCCGCCATCCGTACAAAGCCTGGATGGATCAATATGTTCAGCGTCTGGTGCCGTTCGAAGAGCTGCCGGACGATCAGGTCGGCGTGCGAGAAATGGACGACGACCTGCTGTCGAGCTATCAGAAGCAGTTTAACTACAGCAGCGAAGAGCTGGATTCGGTGATTCGCGTGCTGGGCGAAAATGGTCAGGAAGCTACCGGCTCCATGGGCGACGATACTCCCTTCGCCGTGCTTTCCAGCCAGCCGCGTATTATCTATGACTACTTCCGCCAGCAGTTCGCTCAGGTAACCAATCCACCTATCGATCCACTGCGCGAAGCCCACGTCATGTCGCTGGCCACCAATATTGGTCGCGAGATGAATGTCTTCTGCGAAGCGGAAGGCCAGGCACATCGGCTGAGCTTTAAATCGCCTATCCTGCTGTGGTCTGACTTCCGTCAGCTCACCACCTTCGACGAAGAGTACTATCGCGCCGATACTCTCGATATCACTTACGATATCGCCAGCGCCTCTCTGGAAACCACCATTAACGCGCTGTGCGACGAAGCGGAGCGCATGGTGCACAACGGCACCGTGCTGCTGGTACTTTCCGATCGCAATATCGCGAAAAACCGCCTGCCGGTACCGGCGCCGATGGCGGTGGGCGCTATTCAACGCCGCCTGATCGAAAAGAACCTGCGCTGTGACGCTAATATCATCGTCGAGACTGCCAGCGCCCGCGATCCTCACCATTTTGCAGTACTACTCGGCTTCGGCGCCACGGCTATCTACCCGTATCTGGCCTATGAAACCCTGGCCCGTATGGTGGACGGCGGCACCATCAGCAAGTCCTGGCGCGAAGTGATGCTTAACTACCGTAACGGCATCAATAAAGGTCTGTACAAGATCATGTCCAAGATGGGGATCTCCACCATCGCCTCCTACCGCTGCGCTCAGTTGTTCGAAGCCGTGGGACTGCATCAGGAACTGTGCGATCTCTGCTTCCCCGGCGTGGTGACCCGCATTGGCGGCGCCAGCTTCAGCGACTTCCAGCAGGATCTGCTGAACCTGTCAAAACGCGCCTGGCTGACCCGTAAGCCGCTGAACCAGGGCGGACTGCTGAAGTACGTCCACGGCGGTGAATACCATGCCTATAACCCGGATGTGGTTCGCACCCTGCAACAGGCAGTTCAAAGCGGCGACTATCAGGACTATCAGGCCTACGCCAGACTGGTGAACGAGCGCCCCGTCGCTGCGCTACGCGATCTGCTGGCGCTGAATCCACAAGGCGAGGCCATTTCTGTCGATGCCGTCGAGCCCGCCAGCGAACTGTTTAAGCGTTTCGATACTGCAGCCATGTCTATCGGTGCTCTGAGCCCGGAGGCCCATGAATCGCTGGCGGAAGCCATGAACAGCATCGGCGGATTCTCTAACTCCGGTGAAGGCGGCGAAGATCCGGCACGCTACGGCACCAACAAAGTATCGCGCATCAAACAGGTCGCTTCGGGACGCTTCGGCGTCACCCCTGCCTATCTGAGCAATGCCGACGTCATTCAGATTAAAGTTGCCCAGGGCGCCAAGCCAGGCGAAGGTGGACAGCTGCCCGGCGATAAGGTCACCCCTTATATCGCTAAACTGCGCTATTCGGTACCTGGCGTGACCCTGATTTCGCCACCGCCACACCACGATATCTATTCTATCGAGGATCTGGCACAGCTTATCTTCGACCTGAAGCAGGTCAACCCGCGGGCGATGATCTCCGTGAAGCTGGTTTCTGAACCAGGCGTCGGCACCATCGCCACTGGCGTGGCCAAAGCCTATGCCGATCTTATCACTATCGCCGGCTACGACGGCGGCACTGGTGCAAGCCCGCTCACGTCGGTGAAATACGCCGGCTGCCCGTGGGAGCTGGGCCTGGTCGAAACCCAACAGGCGCTGGTAGCCAACGGCCTGCGCCACAAGATCCGCCTGCAGGTGGATGGCGGTCTGAAGACCGGCCTGGACATCATTAAAGCCGCCATTCTGGGCGCAGAAAGCTTCGGGTTCGGTACCGGGCCGATGGTAGCGCTGGGCTGCAAATATCTGCGTATCTGCCACCTGAACAACTGCGCGACCGGCGTAGCGACCCAGGACGAAAAGCTGCGTAAGAACCACTACCATGGCCTGCCGTTCAAAGTCACCAACTACTTTGACTTTATTGCCAGGGAAACCCGCGAGCTGATGGCATGGCTTGGCGTGAAACGTCTGGTGGATCTCATTGGCCGCACCGATTTGCTTACCGAGCTGGAAGGCTTCACCGCTAAACAGCAGAAGTTGGATCTTTCCAGGCTACTGGAGACTGCCGAACCGCACCCCGGTAAAGCGCTCTATTGTACCGAGAACAACCCGTCATTCGATAATGGCGAGCTGAACGCCCGGCTGCTTAAGCAGGCGCAGCCTTTTGTTGATGACAAACAGAGCAAGACCTTCTGGTTCGACATTCGCAATACCGATCGTTCAGTGGGTGCCGCACTCTCTGGCTATATCGCCAGCCGACACGGCGACCAGGGGCTGGCGGGAGATCCAATCCGCGCCCACTTTAGCGGTACCGCGGGTCAGAGCTTCGGCGTCTGGAACGCCGGCGGCGTTGAGCTGTTCCTGACCGGAGATGCCAATGACTACGTTGGTAAAGGCATGGCAGGCGGCCTGATCGCAGTACGCCCGCCGGTCGGCTCTTCATTCCATAGCCATGAAGCCAGCATCATCGGTAATACCTGTCTGTATGGCGCCACCGGTGGTCGGCTGTTCGCCGCTGGCCGCGCGGGTGAACGCTTCGCGGTACGTAATTCCGGGGCTCTCACCGTGGTGGAAGGCATTGGCGACAACGGCTGTGAATATATGACCGGCGGCGTGGTTTGCATCCTCGGCAAAACCGGGGTCAACTTCGGCGCAGGCATGACCGGCGGCTTCGCCTATGTGCTGGACGACGACGGCGAATTCCGCAAGCGCGTCAACCCGGAACTGGTGGAAGTGCTACAGGTGGACGAACTGCCGATTCACGAAGAGCACCTGCGCGGATTAATTACCGAACACGTGCAGCATACCGGCTCGTCACGCGGAGAAGCGATCCTGGCTGGATGGTCGGCGTTCGCCTCGAAGTTCGCGCTGGTAAAGCCAAAGTCCAGCGATGTTAAAGCATTATTGGGTCACCGTAGCCGAACCTCCGCCGAGTTGCGGGTACAGGCGCAGTAAGGGGTTGTTATGAGTCAGAACGTATACCAGTTTATCGATTTACAGCGCGTTGACCCGCCGAAGAAACCGCTCAGGATCCGCAAGATCGAGTTTGTCGAGATCTACGAGCCTTTTCTGGAAAACCAGGCCAGCGCTCAGGCGGATCGTTGTCTCGCCTGCGGGAACCCTTATTGCGAATGGAAGTGTCCGGTCCATAACTACATCCCCAACTGGCTGAAACTGGCCAACGAGGGGCGTATTGTGGAAGCCGCTGAGCTCTCGCACCAGACCAATACGCTGCCGGAAGTCTGCGGCCGCGTCTGTCCGCAGGACAGGCTTTGTGAAGGCGCCTGTACGCTGAACGACGAATTCGGCGCAGTGACCATCGGCAATATCGAGCGTTATATTAACGATAAAGCCTTTGAGATGGGCTGGCGCCCGGATCTGACCGGTGTAAAGCAGACCGGCAAGCGGGTGGCGATTATCGGCGCCGGCCCGGCCGGGCTGGCCTGTGCCGATATCCTGGCCCGCAACGGCGTGAAGGCTGTGGTCTTCGATCGCCACCCGGAAATCGGCGGTCTGCTGACCTTCGGCATTCCCGCCTTCAAGCTGGAAAAAGAGGTGATGATCCGCCGCCGCGAGATCTTCTCCGGCATGGGCATCGAGTTTAAGCTCAATACCGAAGTGGGTAAGGACGTGGAGCTCGACAGCCTGCTGGCCGACTACGATGCGGTATTCCTGGGCGTAGGGACTTATCAGTCGATGCGCGGTGGCCTGGACAATGAAGATGCGCCGGGCGTTTACGAAGCCCTGCCGTTCCTGATAGCCAATACCCGCCAGCTGATGGGCTTCTCTGAAGATTCACAGCAGCCTTATATCAGCATGGAAGGCAAGCGCGTGGTGGTGTTGGGTGGTGGTGATACTGCGATGGACTGCGTACGTACTTCGGTGCGCCAGGGTGCCACCCACGTTACCTGCGCCTATCGCCGTGACGAAGAGAACATGCCTGGTTCGAAGCGCGAAGTGAAAAACGCCCGCGAAGAAGGAGTGGAGTTTCAGTTCAACCTGCAACCGCTGGGCGTTGAGATCAACGATAATGGCCAGGTATGCGGTGTGAAGATGGCGCGAACCGAAATGGGCGAGCCTGATGAAAAAGGCCGCCGTCGCGCCGAGATCGTCCCAGGCTCTGAGCACGTGCTACCAGCTGATGCGGTGGTCATGGCGTTCGGTTTCCGACCACACCCGATGCACTGGCTGGAAAAACACAGCGTCGAGCTGGATAGCCAGGGCCGGGTGATTGCGCCGGAAAGCAGCGAGAACGCTTTCCAGACCAGTAATCCGAAGATCTTCGCCGGCGGCGATATCGTCCGCGGCTCCGATCTGGTGGTAACCGCCATCGCCGAAGGTCGCAAAGCGGCAGACGGCATTCTTAACTTCCTCGAAGTCTAAGCAATCAGGCCGCGGGTTTCCCCGCGGCCTGATTCATTCCCTGACCCCTTCCGTACTCTCTGCGCAACCCGGCGCCGCCGGATGACGTTTACAGTCGGCCATAACCGGCATTTCCGAATGCGGAGTCCCCTCTGGGGCCCAGCGATAATCCACCATCCGCGCCCGATACGCTGAATTAGTGACATAGTTATCCTTCGGCATCTGTTTACCGAAATACGGACTGACGTATTCCCAGACGATCTTACCGCGCGGCGTCACCTGGAAAAAGCGGCCATTCTGGCCTTCGTTAATCAATGTATTACCGTTGGGCAGACGCTGAGCATTACTGATAAAGGCGCTGTAGAAGCTCCATATCGCCCTGCCTGACTGCTGAGCCGAATATTCCCAGACGATCTGCCGGGTCTTAGGGTTGACTTCAATCACCCGGGAAGCTGAAAAAACACCCTGAGGCGGCGGCGGAAACCCCGCCTGGCCCTGGTTATCAAAAATCAGCAGATTACCGGCACCGGGTAGCCCTTTGCCAATCATATGCACGTCATGGGCGCCGACCATCTGGTCCAGCGGGCGCGGCAGAGGATCGCCGAGCTTCAACGGCGGGTAATCCGGCCCGATTCGCCAGACCACCTTCTTTGCTTTCTTATCGATAATGACCGCAACATTACCGTTGCGCGAATTAACCAGAATATTATCAGGTGCAAAACGGCGATCGCCGGCATCGAACCAGTGGTTTTCCCCCAGTGGCGCCGCAGTATTAAAATGCAGGAAATCGGGGTCCCGGCCCTGTTTGATCAGTGCGACCTGCCGCTGCGAAAAGCCCAGTTGATCCAGATGATCGCCCGCCCACCAGCGCCAGACGGTTTTACCCTGCGGCGTTACCTCTTCCACATTGTTATCAATAACGGGATAGTCAAAGCCGGGCAGCCAGCGCTTCGCCGCGCCCATAATCAGGGTATTGCCATTATCCAGCCGCCGGATATCGTGATGTTGATGCAATGGTTTACGCTGGCTGCCGTAGCGCCATACTTCATCACCATTCCAGTCCACTTCGCCCACTACGGCGTTCAGCATGCCGTTGCCCGGCGTCGCCGCTTTTTCCGGCTTTTCCTGGCGCTCAAGCTGAACCAGGAGATGCCCTTTAGCGTTGTCGATCGGCCACGGGGGGAAGCTCTCATAATTCCAGCGTTTGACCTCGTTGCCGTTCATATCGATCAGATGAGTTTTGCGATCGCCGCCGGGAAACAGCACATAGCCGTTCCATGCCCGCAACGGATCGTAATAGGTCGTTCCGGTTGGGAAACTGCCCGGTATGGCGCTGGCCGTTGCACTGAACATCAGCGCGCAGGCGCCCCCCATTAGCCACGATTTTGTCACAACGCCCCCTGCTTTGTGTTATCGAACCTCCCATGCTAATACAGTCAGGCAACGCACGCTTTCCGGCAGCGTCATTTTCGGCGTTATCCAGGCATTCTCTTAGCGTCTGACCGGAATATTCACGCGCTTACGCTTCGCCCTTCCGGGCTGCGCCCCGCCCAGCGGCAATCCGTCAATGGCGTCATGGGTACGCAGGGCGTCGGGACGCAACCAGCGCTGCACCCGGGAAGGCATGTCCAGACCAATCAACAGAATCACCACAAAGGTCAGGCTGAAAGAGAGCGAGCCCAGCGCCGTTCCCAGATCCAGCTGCCGGGCGATAGTCGCTCCCAGCACTGGCGCCAGCGCGCCGCCCAGGGCGCCGACGTTATAGGTAAACCCCAGGCCAGCGGCGCGCCTATCGGTATCGAAGTAGCCGCCAATCAGCTTGGGAAGGATCCCGGAGATCCCCTGTCCCAGCATCTGCTGAAAAAAGAGCAGCAGCCCCAGAACCCAGACGCTGGTTCCTCCCACGGCAAAGACCGGGATAATCAGCAGTTGCGATGCCAGCAGGCTATAAACATAAGCCCGCCGCGTCCCCAGCCAGTCCCCCAGAAATCCGCCAACGCAGCAGCCGACCGCAGCGCCAAATCCGCTAAAGAACAATACCTGCGCGACAGTACCCGGATCATAAGCCAGTTCGCTCTTAAGCCAGGTTGGCAATAGCGCCTGAATCGGCCAGGAGTAGAGAAAGGCGAACAGCACCACCACCATCAGCATTACGCCTGTTGGCCAGCGTCGACCTGCGCTCTGTACCATAAAGCTGATAAAAATTGCCGTGCATAGCAGACCGAGCGCGGCAACAATCGCCGCATTCTGTAAATCACCGGCGAAACAGAACCAGAGCGCGACACCCGCCGCCAGCGTCATCACCACATTGGCCAGCCGGTGCTCGCCGCGATACAGGATATCGACCATAGTGCGCACCGGGGCTTTGTCCGCATGCCGCTCTTTCCAGTCAGCCGCCTCCGGGATGTTCTTGCGCAGCCACAGGGCAAAGATAATGGGCAGAATGCCAATAAAAAACAGCGCCCGCCATCCCCAGAGCGGCACTACCAGGCTATATACCTGAGCCGCCACTACCGCGCCGACGGAAAAACCAGAGATCAAAAAGCCGCTGGCTTTATTGCGTAAGTGGCGAGGCCAGCTTTCAATCACATAAGTGGCGCTGGAGCCATATTCCCCTGCCATCCCCATACCGATCACCAGACGGGCCACAAACAGAGTGGTATAACCCGGGGCCAGACCACAGGCCAGGGTGCCGACTGAAAACAGCACAATACTGGTAATCATCGCCAGCCGCCGCCCGTAGCGATCGCCCATAGCGCCAAGCAGCAAACCACCAAACCAGCGCGAGATAAACGCGGCAGAGATCAGGCTGGCGGCCTGAACGGTCGTCAGGCCAAAATCCGCCTGAATCTCCGTTAATACCAGCGCGATCAGAACAAAATCGAAGCCATCAAGCAGATATCCCAACCAGGCGGCGGAAAAGGCGCGCCACTGAGTCCGGTTGAGATGACGATACCACGGGATTGCTGGAGCGGTTGTACTCATCGGTGTCTCCCGCAACGGGTCACGCCCGTTTGTTGACAGTGATCGGAGGCCGGCAGCCACCGGCAATACCGAAACCTAGTGCGACTCGTACTCTTCCTGTAACTGCCGCGCCAGCATTTTCAGGGCCGGCAGGAACCGCTCATCCACCGGGGCAAAAGGTTTGCGGCACAGCGGCACCGCCACCACATCCATATAGTGCAACAGGGTTTTCAGGCCGCGAAAAACGCCGGTCTGAATCAGCAGATCGATAACCTCGTTACACCGGCTTTGCAGACGACGGGCCTGCCCGACTTCCCCCTGATCCAGCGCATGGGCTATCGCTTTATAGCGCCAGCCCATCACGTTGTAAGTACTGCCAATGCCACCGTTAGCCCCCGCCATCAAACCACTGGTGAAGATCTCGTCATAACCGTTATAAAGCACCAGTTCAGGATGGGCCCGGCGGATCTGCTCCATCTGATAGAGGTCGCCGGAAGTCTGCTTCAGCGCAGCTACCCCCGGCAAAGCGATCAGTTGTCCAATCTGCTCCAGCGTAAGCTGCACGCCACTAAGCGCCGGAATGTTATAGACCACCATCGGCAGTCCCCGGGCGGCATCGATAATGGCGCGATAATGGTCGCAGTGCTCCGCAAAGCTGAAAGGGTAGTAAAACGGCGTTACCGCCGATACGGCATCATAACCATAGCGCTGCGCCGCCACGGCCAGTTGCTGGCTTTCTGCGGTGCTGACGCAGCCGACGTGAGCGATCAGTTTGATCCTTCCCGCCGCCTCCTGGGCCACGATCTCCAGCACCTCTTCACGTTCGGCGATGCTCTGGACAAAGGCCTCGCCGGTAGAGCCTCCTACATACAGGCCGTCGATCCCCTGACTGATATTAAAGCGCACCAACTGGCGCAGGCTGGCAGTATCCAGCCGCTGCTCGCGATCAAATGGCGTAAGTAGCGCGGACATAACCCCTTTAAGACTGGCTGACATAGCGACCTCATTCGTATTGGGAATGCTGAAACTATATACCTTTATACCTATTATACCAGATTAAAAAAGCGACAACTCCGCTCCTGAATGCTCAGTTTGGGAGCAACTTCACTAAAATGGATGAGGCATGATGTTCTTAACGCAGACGCGCCCAGGCAGCGAAAACGCTGGTGAGATGATCCTCTAAGGCCCGATCGGCCTCATCGGGACTGCGATCGCAAATGGCGTTGTAGATCCGAATATGTTGCTGATAACTATCGCTATTGTGCTGGTGGAGATCGCCATCGGCCACTTTAGGGCGCGTAGCGATAAGCCAGTCCAGCAGGGCGACGTGAATCGCCATAAAAATAGGATTTCCGGGAATACTGGCCAGCACCCGGTGAAACTCGATATCCGAGCGAATAAACTGCGCGTTATCATCCAGTGACTGGCTATTGTGTTCCAGGGCTTTGCCCAGTTCGGCAATTTGCTCGTCGCTGGCATGACTTGCCGCGTAACGCACGAGACTGGATTCAAAAAACAGCCTCAGTTGTTCAAAATGGGCAATCCCCCCAGGACGGGACAAAAAATCCTGCGCCATACCAGACAGTTCACTGACGATGGTATCCGCAGACGGGCGGGAAACTCTGGCCCGCTCGCCATTGTTAATCTGTACCAGCCCCTTACGCCTGAGCGATGCCAGCGCCTCGCGCACCGACGGACGCCCCACATCGAACATCATCATCAGTTCGCGCTCCGACGGCAGTTGCTCTCCTTCAGAAAATTCACGGCGGCGGATCATCTGCTCCAGCTCTTCTTCCACCATATCTGAAAGCTTCTTACGCGTCAGCGGACGGCGACGCAGGCCGGCCAGCGTACTCCTCGCATCCTTGTCAGCCTGTTGATCGAATGAACTCATAAGTGCTGTTTATCCGGGGTAAGGTAGCAATGGTATACCACAAAGGAAACAATGGGTGATAAAGAAACAGGGCCATACGGCCCTGTCTGGTTTACTTCACGACCCGAAGCGTCGGGCGACCACCGCGCGGCGGCGGCGGCTCGTCGTCCGGGTTATCGTCGTCAGCGTCCGGCCTGTCGCCGTCGATGACCGACATCAGGGTTTCGCCTTCATCAGTAGCGGGTTGCTCGTTGCCCGGCACCTCGGCTCCCTCTTCATAAGCCGCTTCCGGTTCAAACATGGTTCCGGCGCCGTTTTCCCGGGCATAGACGGCCAGTACCGCATACATCGGAACGTTAACCTGACGCGGCACGCCGCCGAAGCGCGCGTTAAAGCGCACTTCGTCATTGCCCAGCTCCAGGTTTCCTACGGCGCGCGGCGCGATATTCAGGACGATTTGCCCGTCGCGCGCATACTCCATTGGCACATTCACGCCCGGTAGTGTGACATCCACCACCAGGTGCGGCGTCAGCTGATTGTCCAGCAGCCAGTCGTAGAAAGCCCGCAGCAGATATGGCCGACGCGGGGATAACTGCGTAATGTCCATTAGCCTTAGCTCCGGCTCAGACGGATTTCACGTTCAGCTTCGGTCAGAGAAGCCAGGAATGAGTCACGTTCGAAAACGCGGGTCATATAGCCCTTCAGCTCTTTAGACCCCGCCCCACCCAGTTCAATCCCCAGAACAGGCAGACGCCACAGCAGCGGCGCCAGGTAGCAGTCCACCAGGCTGAACTCATCGCTCAGAAAGTAAGGCTTCTGGGTAAAGACCGGCGCGATAGCCAGCAGCTCTTCACGCAGTTGCTTACGCGCGGCTTCGGCCTCCTGCGCGGATCCTTTCTCGATGACGTTCATCAGCGAGTACCAGTCTTTCTCGATCCGGTGCATATAGAGGCGGCTCTCACCGCGCGCTACCGGATAGACCGGCATCAGCGGTGGATGCGGAAAGCGCTCATCCAGGTACTCCATGATGATGCGGGATTCCCACAACGTCAGTTCCCGGTCAACCAGCGTGGGTACGCTCTGGCTGGGATTGAGGTCGATCAGATCCTGAGGCAGGTTATCCATCTCAACGTTCTCAATCTCAAAGCTGACGCCTTTCTCAGCCAGAACAATACGTACCTGATGGCTATAGATATCAACAGGACCAGAAAACAGCGTCATTACCGAACGTTTGTTGGCAGCGACAGCCATGAAAACCTCCAGGTATATTCAGAAAAATACTGCTGCCAGCCGCAATCAAGACCGGCGTGATTAGAATCGCCTTCGCTGCCGGCCGCTTCCGTTGGCGCTCTGTTGCGCAAAACATCAGCAGTTACCAGCATTTGGGCATAAAATTGGATGATAGTTTACCAGATTTTACGCGCAGTGTGGTGAAGGGATTTTGGGATTTCGTCTAAAAGCCCTCGCCGCCGGAGCTCGGGCATAAAAAAACCCCGCCTGAGCGGGGTTTTCGCCAATCGCAATCTGCAATTAACGCTTGGAGAACTGCGGACGACGACGTGCTTTACGCAGACCGACTTTCTTACGTTCAACCTGACGCGCGTCACGAGTGACAAAGCCAGCTTTACGCAGTTCGGAGCGCAGAGACTCATCGTACTCCATCAGAGCGCGAGTGATACCGTGACGGATAGCACCAGCCTGACCAGAGATACCACCACCTTTAACGGTGATGTACAGATCCAGTTTTTCAACCATGTCGACCAGTTCCAGCGGCTGGCGAACTACCATGCGAGCAGTTTCGCGACCGAAGTACTGTTCCAGAGTACGCTGGTTGATAACGATTTTACCGTTGCCCGGTTTGATGAACACGCGAGCGGCGGAGCTTTTGCGGCGACCAGTGCCGTAGTATTGAGTTTCAGCCATTGCCTGTAATCCCGATTAAATGTCCAGAACTTGCGGTTGCTGTGCCGCGTGGTTGTGCTCGTTGCCTGCGTAAACTTTCAGTTTACGATACATGGCACGGCCCAGCGGGCCTTTCGGCAGCATGCCTTTAACCGCGATTTCAATCACACGCTCAGGACGGCGGGCAATCATCTCTTCAAAGGTCGCTTCTTTGATACCACCGATGTGGCCGGTGTGATGGTAATACATCTTGTCAGTACGCTTGTGGCCAGTTACGGCAACTTTTTCTGCGTTCAGAACGATGATGTAATCACCGGTATCGACGTGCGGAGTGTATTCCGCTTTGTGCTTACCGCGCAGACGACGAGCCAGCTCGGTAGCCAGACGGCCCAGAGTTTTACCGGTCGCGTCAACAACATACCAGTCGCGTTTTACGGTTTCTGGTTTAGCTGTAAAAGTTTTCATTAAAAGCTTACCCAAATTAAGTTACACGCAGGTGTTCACCCAACGTTTCAAAATCAGTTGAGGTTCACACGACATTGTCCAGTAAACCTACCCCCTCGGATAGTTTTCACCGGCACTCTAAAGTTTCGGGAAAAAAACTTTGTTGTAACGTGGGGTCGCAAGATTATAGAGAAGTCGTTGGTAAAGGTCGACCCCTTTTTGAGATTGGGACGAGGATACCCTTATCCTTGCCTCTACCACAAAGCGAGGGCCTTTATGTCAGGGCATATGCTCGCGCTTCAGATACTCTTCGCTCTGCATCTCCTGCAGCCGCGACAGACAGCGCTGGAACTCAAATTTAAGCTGCTCGCCCTGATAGATCTCCAGCAACGGCGCGGCAGCGCAAACGACCAGCTTCACGTGCCGCTCGTAAAACTCATCCACCAGCGCGATAAAACGGCGGGCCTCGCTCTCCATCTGCCAGGTCATCACCGGTACATCGTAGAGCAGCACCGTATGGTAGAGACGTGAAAGCGCGATGTAATCGTGCTGGCTACGAGCGTCGGCGCACAGCCGTTCGAAGCTGGCCGCCACGGTCTGATCCACGCTGCCCAATACCGGCAGCGCCCGGTGATTTACCTCCAGGATTTCCGCCACCTGTTCACGGCTGCCCGACAGCGCCTGCCATAACTGCGCCATCTGCCCGTACGTCTGTTCATTCAGAGGAGAAAGCCACAAATGCGCCTGAGTCAGAGTTCGCAGACGATAATCGATACCAGCGTCAACGTTCATCACATCGCACCAGGTTTTAATCGCCTCAATGGCAGGCAGGAAGCGAGCGCGCTGCAGACCATTGCGATACAATTCGTCCGGCGGAATATTCGATGTCGCCACCAGGGTGATGCCACGGCGGAACAGCGCTTCCATCAAACCGCCCAGCAGCATGGCATCGGTAATATCGGAGACAAAAAATTCATCAAAGCAGATAACGTCGGCCTGAGCTTTAAAGCCGTCTGCCACGATCTCCAGCGGATCGCTGTGCCCCTGCAGGGTAGTCAGTTCCTCATGCACCCGCAGCATGAAGCGGTGAAAGTGAAGACGCAGCTTACGCTCCCCAGGCAGACTCTGAAAAAAGAGATCCATCAGCCAGGTCTTACCGCGCCCAACGCCCCCCCACATATAAAGACCACGTACCGGCTCGATTGCGGTAGTCGCGGCCTGCCGTTTACCTAACAACTTGCCGAAGCGGGCTTTCAGCCCCCTGGCGCTGCCGGAAGGCGGCAAAGGCCGTTCGCTCAGTTCCTGCCAGATAGTAGTTAATCGGGAGACGGCTTCCTGCTGAACGTCGTCGGGTTGATGAGTGCCCTGCTGCAGAGCTTGCTGATAACGCGATGTCGGGGAAAGGCTTTGCATGGTGATATTGTCGTTTTATAAAAAGTGCTCAACCGTTCGGGTTGACGAAAAAATTGCCGTCTACCATAAGCGATGCACGCTCAGGATTCCACTTCTGACAGATTAACGGTTATAGTGGAACAAGTTTGACCGGCCTGTGCCGTCAGAACCCTACGGAAAACAAGACAACGGGAGTCGTTCATGACCTGGGAATACGCGCTCATTGGGTTAGTTGTCGGTATCATTATCGGCGCCGTCGCAATGCGTTTTGGCAGCCGTAAGCTCCGCCATCAGCAGGCCCTGCAGTACGAACTGGAACAAAAAAAAGCAGAACTGGACACCTGGCGCGAAGAGCTGGTCAGCCACTTTGCGCACAGCGCCGAACTGCTGGATAATATGGCCCACGATTATCGCCAGCTCTATCAGCATATGGCCAAGAGTTCCAGCAGCCTGCTGCCGGAGATGTCCGCCGAAAGCAATCCCTTCCGCAATCGCCTGGGCGAATCGGAAGCCAGCAACGATCAGGCGCCGGTACAGATGCCGCGCGACTATTCGGAAGGTGCGTCAGGCCTGTTACGCGGCCGTAAGCATCAGTAATTTAATAAAATAGCGGGCCGCGTCAGCGGCCCGTTTTTTTTACTCCCGCCGCATTTGTCGGGCATTGTGACCCGCGCCGGAATTCACTACTATCGGTGGGAATTGATTGCCCATTTCAGTTTCAGGTTGCGAGAGCATCAATGAAGAAAAAAACTTTGCTGTTCAGTGCATTAGCATTAAGCGTCGGACTGACGCTTTCAACCTCCCTGCCGGTTAGCGCCGCATTGCCTGCGCAAGTGTCGGGCCAGCCGTTGCCAAGCCTTGCCCCCATGCTGGATAAAGTGCTGCCGGCCGTAGTGAGCATTAAGGTGGAAGGCAGCGCGCGGCAAAACCCGCAAATCCCCGAAGAACTGCGTCGTTTCTTCGGCAACATACCGGATCAGCCCGCCCGGCCCTTTGAAAGTCTGGGCTCCGGGGTCATCATCGATGCTGATAAAGGCTATGTGCTGACCAATAATCACGTCATTAATCAGGCCCAGAAGATTAGCGTGCAGCTAAACGACGGCCGCGAATTCGATGCAAAGCTTATCGGCAGTGATAAGCAAAGTGATATCGCGCTGGTTCAGATTCAGAAGGCCAGTAAGCTGACAGCAATTAAAATTGCTGACTCTGATAAGCTTCGGGTCGGTGATTTCGCGGTCGCAGTCGGAAACCCCTTCGGCCTGGGACAGACCGCCACTTCCGGTATTATCTCGGCCCTCGGCCGCAGCGGCCTTAGCATGGAAGGGCTGGAAAACTTTATCCAGACTGACGCCTCAATTAACCGCGGCAATTCCGGCGGCGCGCTGCTCAATCTGAACGGCGAACTGATTGGGATTAATACCGCCATCCTGGCCCCAGGCGGCGGCAACGTGGGGATCGGCTTCGCCATTCCTTCCAACATGGCGAAGACTCTTTCCGAACAGCTCATTCAGACCGGTGAAGTCCGCCGTGGCCTGCTGGGCATTCGGGGAACCGAAATGAGCGCCGATATCGCCAAAGCCTTTAACCTGGATACCCAACGCGGCGCCTTTGTCAGCGAAGTTATGCCAGGCTCTGGCTCTGCCAAAGCGGGGATTAAAGCCGGGGATGTGATCACCGCACTGAACGGCAAGCGCCTCAACAGCTTCGCCGAACTGCGCGCCAGAATTGCCACCAGTGAGCCGGGCAGTAAAGTGAAGCTGGGCCTGCTACGCAACGGCAAGCCGATGACGGTGGAGGTCACTCTCGATAAAAGCACCTCCGCTTCCGCCAGCGCCGAACTGATTGCGCCAGCTCTGCGCGGCGCGGCGCTAAGTGATGGCCACCTGAAAGATGGCGTCACCCAGGGAATTGTTATCGATAATCTGGAAAAAGGCAGCCCCGCAGCCCAGGCCGGCCTGCATAAAGGTGACGTGATTATCGGCGTCAATCGCGAACGGGTGCGTACTATTGCGCAGATGCGCAAAATTATGGAGAGCAAACCCGCCATCGTTGCCCTGAACGTCGTGCGCGGTTCCGACAATATCTACCTGCTGTTACGGTAATGCGTCCTCACGCGGGCATTCCTCATAGGATGCCCGCGGAACTCGTGCTATGCTGCGAGCGTTTTCATCTTTGGTTAATCAATATCCATGTTTCTGAAACTGTTACGCCCGCTGATCGTTGGTCTGGTTGTCGCAGGCCTGTTGCTGACGTTTGTCCCCTCGTTGCGCCAGATGAATGCCTCATCTTCGCAGCAAGCGGACAGCTCGGATAAAACGCCACTGAGCTACAACGCTGCGGTGCGCCGTGCGGCGCCAGCCGTAGTGAACGTTTACAGTCGAACTGCCCCCAATCACCAGATGAAAATCCGTTCGCTGGGGGCGGGCGTTATCATGGATAATCGCGGCTATATCATTACCAACAAGCACGTGATTAACGGTGCGGATCAGATAATCGTCGCTCTGCAGGACGGTCGATTCTTCGAAGCGTTACTGGTAGGTTCCGATCCATTAACCGACCTGGCGGTTCTGAAAATTAACGCCAGCTCGCTGCCAACCATCCCCATGAACCTAAAGCGCACGCCGCACATCGGCGATGTAGTGATGGCGATCGGCAATCCCTATAACCTTGGCCAGACCATTACGCTGGGGATCATTAGCGCCACCGGGCGCGTGGGTTTGAGCCCCAGCGGCCACCAGAATTTCCTGCAAACTGATGCTTCGATTAACCATGGTAATTCCGGCGGCGCGCTGGTCAACTCGCTGGGTGAGTTGGTGGGTATTAACACCCTCTCTTTTGATAAGAGCAGCGACGGTGAAACGCCAGAAGGCCTGGGTTTTGCCATTCCGGTACAGCTGGCCACCAAAATCATGGATAAGCTCATTCGTGATGGCCGGGTGATCCGCGGCTATATCGGCATTACCGGCATGGACGCGCCGAAGATTCACGGTCAGCAGAGCCCGGATCCGCTGCAGGGCATTATCGTGAAAGCGGTAGAGCCGGATGGCCCGGCGGCGCGAGCAGGCATTCAGCCTAATGATGTACTGCTCTCGGTAGATCATAAACCAGCAGTCTCGGCCATGGAAACCATGGATCAGGTAGCGGAAATTCGCCCCGGCTCGGTTATTCCGGTGGAAATCCTGCGCGACAACCATAAACTGACGGTTCAGGTTTCAATTCAGGAATACCCCAACGCCGAATAACCGAAGCGTTGAGGCGTAAAAAAACCGGAATCATGGATTCCGGTTTTTTTTGGCGTTACGGTAGGTTATTTGCCAACAAACTCTTCGCCCAGGGCAATATCTTTCTTCAGAGTATCCAGCATACCTTCCAGTGCCTGCTGCTCGAAGCTGCTCAGCGTACCGACAGGCTGATACCCGGCAATCCCTTCTTTACCCAACAGCAGCGGTTGAGAGAAAAAGCGAGCATACTGGCCGTCGCCTTCTACATAGGCGCACTCTACCACGCCCTGCTCGCCGTTCATCGCCCGTACCAGCGACAATCCGAAGCGCGCGGCGGCCTGTCCCATAGAAAGCGTCGCTGAACCGCCGCCCGCTTTGGCCTCCACCACTTCAGTACCCGCATTTTGAATACGTTTAGTTAAATCAGCAACCTCCTGCTCGCTGAAACTCACGCCGGACACCCGGGACAGCAGGGGCAAAATAGTCACACCAGAGTGACCGCCAATCACCGGCACCTCGATATCCGACGATGGCTTACCCTTCAGCGCAGCCACAAAGGTATTGGCGCGAATAATATCCAGCGTGGTCACCCCAAATAGCTTTCTTTTATCATAAACACCCGCTTTCTTAAGCACCTCGGCCGCGATTGCCACCGTGGTGTTCACCGGGTTGGTAATGATCCCGATGCAGGCTTTCGGGCAGGCCTTCGCCACCTGCTCGATCAAATTCCTGACGATACCGGCGTTAACATTAAACAGATCGGAGCGATCCATTCCCGGCTTACGGGCGACGCCCGCAGAAATAAGCACAACGTCAGCGCCGTTCAACGCTGGCGTGGCATCTTCACCGGAATATCCTTTTACGGTCACGTCGCCAGGGATATGGCTAAGATCCACCGCCACTCCCGGAGTAACGGGCGCAATATCATAAAGTGAGAGTTCTGAACCTGACGGGAGCTGGGTTTTTAACAGAAGTGCAAGCGCCTGACCAATGCCGCCAGCCGCGCCGAGGACTGCAACTTTCATCCTAAAACTCCTTATTATGGTTGGCAAAATTATGCCGTAACTTCAGCTGTCACAGACCATAATCCAGGGAGCAGGTAATTACAAATATCCCGGAAATAAAATGCGATGTTACGCAATAACTTAGCTGGGAAAATGCCATACTTGCCCTCCGAACAAATTAGGGTACAGGCCATGTCACAACCAAACATCGACATCTAGCTTAGTAACATTACACCCATTTTCCTTTATTAAACAACATCATTTTAACAACATTAAATTAACTTTATTTTGATTTATAAACGCCGTCACATTATGTTGAAAATAAGCGTTATTGATGAAACATTGCGATTCCATGACATTATTTCATCGAACACCCTGGCAAATATTTGCATAAAAATTCATTAAAATGCATAATTCAGGTTATTCTCGTCTCTGTATGGATTATCATTATGCGAACTCCCGCCAAACAAGAAGAATTAGTCAGAGCCTTTAAAGCCCTATTAAAAGAAGAGAAGTTCAGCTCCCAGGGCGAAATCGTCCAGGCACTACAGGAGCAGGGTTTCGAAAATATTAATCAGTCCAAAGTATCTCGCATGCTGACAAAATTCGGCGCGGTGCGCACCCGTAATGCAAAAATGGAAATGGTTTACTGCCTGCCGGCAGAACTGGGCGTGCCAACCACCTCAAGCCCGCTGAAAAATCTGGTGCTGGATATCGACTATAACGACGCAGTCGTGGTGATTCATACCAGCCCTGGCGCAGCGCAGCTGATCGCTCGCCTGCTTGATTCACTGGGTAAATCAGAAGGGATCCTCGGTACCATCGCCGGCGACGACACCATCTTTACCACGCCGTCGCGCAACTTTTCCGTGCGCCAGCTCTACGAAGCTATTCTGGTACTTTTCGACCAGGAGCTGTAGCACGCTCGCTTCCACCGCTAACGGCGGTGGTTTCCTCTATTTTCCCTCTCCTCTACCGCTATTTTACCGTTCGTGCTTTCAGCTCAACGGCGGCCCATTAACATCCTCAGAAAAAGCACAAAAAGCACATTTATACTATCCATATGATTTTCTTATAAAAAAATAAAAACAAAGTGATAAGACTGGCGTTTTTATAACTAAACAGACTTAAAACTAGTTTTATTAACATAAAATTTCATTGTTTATAGTTAATCAGGTATTAATTTCATGCGTTATTAGTGTATACTTGATTTTGTGATGAGGGTCACGAAACCAAAAGACCCAAACAGAAGAATTCGACGAGGTAACCTTATGAACATCAAAACTACCGTAGCAACCGTAAGTCTCCTTTCCATGCTGTCGTTCGGCGCTTTCGCTGCCACTTCTATTAGCAACGAGCAGGCGGAAGGTCGTCAACCGATGGGAACCATCTCCGTAAGCCAGATTGGCAGCTCTCCGATGGATATGAACAGCGAGCTGAGTAAAAAAGCCGATAAAGAAGGGGCCTCCGCCTATCGCATTATCGAAGCCCGTTCCGGCGCAAGCTGGCACGCCACTGCAGAACTCTACAAATAAACCCTCGTCGTCTTGTCCGACGACTTGCCCCCTGGCACTCGGGGGGCTTTTTTATGGTTTAGCGTGGCGTGTTCGAAAGCGGAAACAAAAAACCGGCAGAATATGACGATGCGGTGGGCTGTTCCGTTCACTTTGCGCCACTGCTTCTCTGTGGATTCACCGGTTCCGGAACCGGCATAAGAGAAATCACCTTCAGGTGAACGGAACCTTCTCCTGCGCGACATACTCACCCGGAAACCAGGGCCATCGCCGGTAACTTCAGCTTCACGCCAATCAGCGATGAACCTTTTTTATGCGCTATCCAGGAACTGATTAAAACGCAGACGCCCTTCCAGTTCCTCTTCCGCTTCATCAAACAGCAAAATCAACGCGCCATAGCGCCTGCGTTCCCGCTCGCCCAGGTGAGTAAAAGCAATCTCCAGCGGCAAGGGCAGTTCGCTTCCCGTCACCACATCCCAGAGTTTATCCAGATTACTGACCCGACCATTCTGTAGCCCAAACGCGCAGTTGAATTGATGGAAAAAGTCGGCCTGATTGGTTATTTCACTGAAATTAAATGAATAGCGTTTCATGGATAGTTACCGCTGTTAACAACGGGGCCACTGCCCCTGCCTCTTAGCTATTACGACAATCCGCCCAGATGCAGCGTTTTCACCTCCAGGAACTCTTCCAGGCCCAGTATCGAACCTTCACGCCCCAGCCCCGATTCTTTCACGCCACCGAATGGACCAAGCTCAGTGGAAACCGCACACTCGTTAATCCCCACCATACCGCTTTCAAGCGCCGCAGAGACGCGGAATACCCGCTGGAGGTCACGAGTATAGAAGTAGGCGGCAAGGCCGTATGGCGTGTTGTTGGCGCGCTGGAGCACCTCTTCTTCCGTACTGAAGCGAAAGCAGGCAGCGACCGGCCCAAAGGTTTCTTCCTGCGCCAAAAGCATCTCATCACTGGCATCTGCCAGTACCGTCGGCTGCCAGAAGTTACCGCCCAGCTCATGGGCCTTGCCACCCGTCAGTATCCGGGCACCTTTGCTGCGCGCGTCCTCCACGTGTTCGCGAACCTTGTCCACGGCAGCTGGCTCAATCAGCGGCCCTACGTTGACGCCCTCTTCCATACCATCGCCAACTTTCAGACGGCGAACCGCCTCAGCCAACTGGCTGACAAAGCGTTCGTAGATCCCTTCCTGGATAAAGAAGCGATTGACGCTAACACAGACCTGTCCGGCATTGCGGAATTTGTTAGCAATGGCGCCCTCGATAGCCGCATCAATATCGGCATCGTCAAAGACGATGTAAGGTGCATTTCCTCCCAGCTCCAGCGAAATCTTTTTCACGGTTTCCGCCGCATTACGCATCAGGGTTTTACCCACCGCAGTGGAACCGGTGAAGGAGATCTTACGAACCGCATGGCTGGCCATAATGGCATCGCTAATCTCCTGCGTATTACCGGCAACCGCATTAAGCACGCCATCCGGAACCCCCGCTTTCTGAGCCAGCGCTAATAGGGCGAATGCACACAGCGGTGTGTTATTCGCTGGTTTGATTACCCCGGTGCAGCCAGCGGCCAGCGCTGGCCCCAGTTTGCGGGTCAGCATTGCCATGGGGAAGTTCCAGGGGGTAATAGCCGCCACCACGCCGACCGGCTCGCGAGTGGCCAGAATGCGCGAGCCGGGCTTCACGGATGGAATAATTTCGCCGTTGGCCCGCTTCGCCTGTTCAGCGAACCACTGAATAAAGCTGGCAGCGTATTCAACTTCTCCCGCAGCCTCTTTTAGCGGTTTCCCCTGTTCGGTGGTCATCAGGTGCGCCAGCCACGACTTATGCTCCAGAATCAGCTGATACCAGCGGTAGAGTATTTCACTGCGTGCTTTGGCGGGCTTAGCGCGCCAGACGGGAAAAGCGCGGGCCGCCGCCGAGATGGCCGCCTCGGTTTCGGCCTTACCGGCACGAGCCACCCGGGCAATAGTCTCGCCGCTGGCGGGATTAAGCACCTCGAAAGTCTCTTCCAGGCTGCGCCACTCGCCATTCACCAGGTAGCCGGTTCGCAACAATTCATGATCCTGCAATGTCTGGTCGCTCATAACTCTCTCCTGATATATCAGTTTCCGTTCGCGGGCATTAAGTATAGAAAAGCCGACGCACAGGCGTCGGCGATTTCCCCGCAGAGAGCATTAATTATCCGTCAGCGCATTCTGATATTTACGCAGAATACCGACCAGACGGCCTACCGGCTCAGTTACCTGGGGCGGCGCCTCCCAGACCCGCAGCTTATCCTGATAGATATCCAGCTCGTCCAACAACTGGCCGAAGTAGCGGCGCCGTTTTTCATCGCTGGACGATGAAATGATCTTATCCGATGTGCGCCTTAGCTGACGGTGATAATTCGAGAGATCTTCATTGACGGGAATAGGAGCATCCCGTAACCGCTGGTGCGCAATAATCAGCGTCAGCGCCAGGCGAAATTTGGCGATATCCCCTGGGAATTTATTAAGCAACAGAAACAGCTGCTGATACAGTGCCGGAAGGTGGTTTTCTTTACGTCGCGCCTTGTTGGTGGTCATGGAAGAGACCGCCGCCGATACAAACTGGTTCAGCAACGTACGTCCGGTTCGCGCCTTCGAGTTATCGCGGATGACCAGGATCACCATCATCGCCAGAATAACCCCAACCAACTGCCCCAGCGAGCTGTCAAGAAAGGTCTTAAACTCGAAGGTCATCGGGTTATCCAGCACAATGGTATTAATGGTTCCTGCCAGCAACCCCATAGAGCCCAGCCTCCGCTTCTGTACCTCTATGCCGATAAAGAAGCCCAGCAGCGCCAGACTGATGCAGAGCAATAGCATGCTCTGTTGGGTAGACGGGAGTACCACCAGGAAGTAGAAGCATCCCACCGGTAGCGCCGCTACCATGCCGTAAACGAAATCCAGCGCCACCATCTTCGGGTTAGGCAGCCGCATCGCCAGTGCGGTCACCACTGCGATCATCACCATCGCCGAACTGCCGGAAGTCCAGCCGGTCCACAGCCAGAACAGCGTCCCCACCATGCAGGAAACCGTGGTGCGCCAGAAGTTGATCATCGCATGGTGGCGCTCCGCTGATTCAGCCTTTACTACCGGTTCGCCGTTGAGTATCTCTTCTTCCACAGCGCTGATGCGGGTGTTACTGATAACGCCACGCTTAAGCAGCAGATAGCGGGTGGCAGCCCCCACCCAGCTATAGAGCGTGACTGGCGTATCCACCTCACCGGTCCAGGAAAAAACCCGACGAATACGCTTCAGATTGCGGTGCACGTCTGCGGCAGTCTCTACCGGTTCGGCAAACAGTTCCCGGTAAGCCTGAGGGAAGGCATCAGGTCGGGTATTCTGGATAAGAAAGGTTTCACAGGCCTGAGTGATCATCGTCAGCGACAGGGTATTAATGGCATACAATCGACGGTTCGCCCGCGCCCAGCGCGATGATTCAATCTTCAGGTTACTACGCATGCCCTGCAGCATGGTGGTACGGCGCACCAGCCCACTCCAGGCCTTATCCACCTCGTCGCGATCCCCATGCGCCAGGCAGAGTTGCATCAAGCGGTATTGATCCACCAGCAGGCCATCAAGCTCCCGATCGATCTCGCGTTTAATCGATCGCGGCGAAAACAGCAGATCGGCAACAATAGCGCAGACGATCCCCAGTACTATTTCGCTACAGCGTTCCACTGCGAACTGGGGCGCCAGCAGGGGATCGTGTTGTATAGAGATAATAATGATCAGCGCTGTATAACCAGAAAGCCCCCAGGCATAGGAGTTTTCAACCTTCACCAGCGAGGAGATCCAGGTACAAAAACCGGCCCAGAGGCAGGCCACCATAATCATCACCATCGGGGCGCGGATCAGCCCGATGATAATCACCAGTGCGGCGATACAGCCGATAAAGGTACCGATAATGCGCAGCATACCGCGGTAGCGAATCGCGCCAGAATAGGGCTCGCCGCCGGCGGCGAAAGCCGGACCGGCGGCGACAATAGCCGCAGTCAGCACCGCCCAACGCGGCGTTTCAAGCTGAAAATGGAAACCCACGAATAGCGCCAGCACCAGCGCCGTCGCCAGTTTTATGGCGAAGCGCAGGTGAATCGGCGAGATGCTATACCATCCCATAGTGATTAACCGAACTCACGCAGACGGTGCAACAGCTTCACGAAAGGCGACATATTGTCGGTATTCCTGTCCTTCTCGCCGGTGACCACCACCGTAGCCGTAGTACCGGCAGGCCAGGTATTACCCGGCTGCTTATCCAGATGAATACGTACCGGAACACGCTGCGCCAGTCGCACCCATTCCAGGTTAGAGTCAATGGTCGCCATGCCTTTATTGTCATTGGTGCTACTGGCATTGGTCACACCTGCGGCCACACTATCCACGCTGCCTTTCAGCACATGGTTACTGCCAAGCGGCGTGATCTCGACCCGGTAACCCGGGCGCACACCTTCCAGCTTGGTCTCTTCCATATAGGCCTGAACGTAGAAAGAATCTTTCTTCACCAGCGCGACAGCTGTAGAACCGGTGGTAATATATTCGCCAGCGTAGACATTAAGATTGGTGATCCAGCCATCGGACGGCGCGCGTATCACGGTGCGCTCCAGATCGATTTTCGCCAGATCGCGGGCTGCTTCTGCTTTAGCCAGTTCATGTAGCGTGGTCTGCAGGCTATTATTGTACTGATCGATATCTTCCTGAGAGGTTGCCAGAACCCCCAGTTTGTTACGACGAGCAGCTTCGGTACGTTTCTCTTTGACCAGGGCTTTATAGTAGGAGACATTTGCCTCGGCTTCATCCAGCGCTTTGGTGTAGCGCGGCTGGTCAATCACAAAGATCTCCTGCCCCTTCTTCACCAGTTGGTTATCACGTACCTTGACATCCGTGACCAGGCCACTGACATCGGGTGCCAGGGCCACTACGTCAGCGGAAAAGCGGGCATCACGCGTCCAGGGCGACTCGGTATAGAAGCTCCAGATACGAAAGATAGCGATGAAAGCCAGTACGACCAGTACCAGCGTAATGGCCGTACGGGAGATATTTCTTGTTAGTGTTTTCACATCAACCTCAGACAAACAGACGCGAAATCAGCCAGAACAGGCAGCAATACAGCGCGGTGTTAAACAGCGCAGGATGCCAGACAAAGTCATAGATCCCGGTCGGAACAAGCAGGCGCCTCACCAGCCAGAACAGGGCCAGCGATAACAGCAACTCAAAAAATATCGGTGGGAAGGACAGGCCAAACACCACGATAACCGGAAATAAACTCATGTTAATCCTGGAGACAAAAACAGATGACTGATTATTGTTTACCACAAACTGCGACAGATTAAATGGCCTGGATGGCCGGGCGAGAGCGCAGCGCAGGTATTGTTAATAATAATATATTAACGTAACTGTTATGCTGTTATCTATAATCTGTGATCTAAATCACTTTTAAGCCAGAGTGAATAATGGAAAGACTAAAGAGCATGGCGGTTTTTGCCAGGGTGGTGGAGCAGGGCTCCTTTACCTCCGCCGCCAGGCAGTTGCAAATGAGCGTTTCGGCTATCAGCCAGACCGTCTCCCGCCTGGAGAATGAACTCCAGGTGAAGCTGTTAAACCGCAGCACCCGTAGTATCGGACTGACCGAAGCAGGAAAAATCTACTACCAGGGCTGTCGTAAAATGTTGTACGAGGCTCGGGAGGTACACGAACAACTTTACGCCTTCAATAACACCCCCATTGGTACCTTACGTATCGGCAGTTCTTCAACCATGGCACAAAATGTCCTGGCGGCAATGACAGCAGAAATGCTACGGGAATATCCGGGTCTGACGGTGAATCTGGTCACCGGTATTCCGGCGCCGGATCTGATTGCCGACGGTCTGGATCTGGTGATTCGGGTCGGCGCCCTGCAGGATTCCAGCCTGTTTTCCCGCAGACTGGGCAGTATGCCGATGGTGGTTTGCGCCGCCAAAAGCTATCTGACCCAAACGGGCGTACCGGAAAAACCCGCCGATCTCACCAATCATGCCTGGCTTACCTACAGCGTCCGACCAGACAACGAGTTCGAACTGGTCGCGCCGGAGGGCGCCACAATCCGCCTTCATCCCGAGGGGCGGTTCGTCACTAACGATCCTATGACGCTGACACGCTGGCTTAGCGCTGGCGCAGGCATCGCCTATGTTCCACTAATGTGGGTCATCGATCGGGTCGATAGCGGCGAACTGGAGATCCTGTTTCCCCGTTACCAGTCCGATCCCCGGCCAGTCTATGCGCTTTATACCGAAAAGGATAAGCTGCCGTTGAAGGTAGAGGTATGCATCAACTATCTGACCGACTACTTTGTGAAGGTCGCTCACCTCTATCAGACGATGCGCGGTCGCAACGGCCATCAGGAAACGCATTAAGCCCGGCGCCGGTCGGCGCCGGGTGAAAGGATATCAGGCCGTGCCGCCCACGGTCAGGCGGTCGACCTTCAGGGTCGGCTGACCTACACCAACCGGTACGCTCTGCCCTTCCTTACCGCATACCCCGACGCCACTATCCAGCGCCAGATCGTTACCGACCATAGAAATCTGCTGCATGGCTTCGATGCCAGAACCAATCAGGGTCGCCCCTTTTACCGGCGTCGTAATGCGTCCTTTCTCGATCAGGTAAGCCTCGGAGGTCGAAAAGACGAACTTCCCGGAAGTGATATCCACCTGGCCGCCGCCGAAGTTCGGCGCGTAGATGCCGTAATCCACCGACTCGATAATCTCCTGAGGCGTGGATTGGCCCGCCAGCATATAGGTATTGGTCATACGTGGCATCGGCAAATGAGCATAGGATTCACGGCGGCCGTTACCGGTTGGCTTAACCCCCATCAGGCGAGCGTTCAGCTTATCCTGCATATAGCCTTTCAGAACGCCATTTTCGATCAGTACGTTGTACTGGCCAGGCACCCCTTCGTCGTCGATCGCCAACGAGCCTCGCCTGTCGGCCATCGTGCCGTCGTCCACCACGGTGCACAGCTCAGAGGCCACCAGTTCCCCCATACGTCCGCTAAATACCGAGGTTTCACGGCGGTTGAAGTCCCCTTCCAGGCCATGTCCAACGGCTTCATGCAGCAATACGCCCGGCCAGCCAGCTCCCAGCACCACCGGCAGAGCCCCGGCGGGCGCCGCCACGGCGGAAAGGTTAACCAACGCCATCCGCACGGCTTCTTTAGCCCACGCCTCGGCCCGGACTTCGCCGTCGACATCCGCCAGGAACCATTCGTATCCAAAGCGGCCACCGCCGCCGCTGGAGCCCCGCTCGCGCTTACCATCCTGTTCCACCAGTACACTAACGGAAAGACGCACCAGCGGGCGCACATCCGCCGCCAGCGTTCCATCCGTGGCCGCAACCAGAATCAGTTCATAAACGCCGCTCAGGCTGGCAGTCACCTCCTGAACGCGGCGGTCGGCCGCCCGGGCGCTATTATCTACCCGGCGCAGAATATCCAGCTTCTCTTCCCGGGTCAGGCTGGTCAGCGGATCGACAGAGGTATAGAGCGGAGAATAAGCCACTTCGCCCAGAGTATGGGCGCGCCCTTCGCCCTGCTCGCGCACGATGCTGCGCGCCGCCTGCGCGCTCTGCTCCAGCGCCAGCAGGCTTATCTGATCGGCGTAGGCGAAGCCGGTTTTTTCACCGCTAACGGCGCGTACACCAACGCCCTGATCGATATTGTAAGAGCCATCTTTAATAATGCGGTCTTCAAGTACCCAGGATTCGTGATAACTGGACTGAAAGTAAAGATCGCCGTAATCGAGACGGCGCTCGGAGAGCTGGCCGAGAATGGAAAACAGATCCTGATGATTCAGGCCATGTGCGGACAGCAATTGCTCACTTACCAGCTTCAGACTCATCGTTTTTGCTACTCATTCAGTTGTCGCCCCGTAAGACCGGGGCTCAGGGTTTATCAGGTGAGCTTGAGGCAATTCCCGGCTCGCGTCAAATCATTGGGCCGGGCTGGTTCGCGGCTTGCGTAACACCTCGTTGATTTGCGGCTGATCCACCGGCCCGGTTATCCGATAGCGCAGTACCGAGATCTTGTTCCACAGCGGCCCCAGCACCTGGCTTGCGGCAAACACCGCGGCACCGACAATGGGGTTAACCGCAAAGGCGGCAGCCACGCCAACGGTGGCCGATATCTCCGGCGCCACTACCGCTTCCATATCCAGACGACGTCGCACCAGATCCACAGAACCTTTCATGGCGATATCCGCTTCCAGACCATCCAACAGCGTATCGTCGGTGTGCAGAATACCGTCTTTAATCCAGGCGGTACTGCGAATGGAGTCAAAATAGAAACCGTCTCCGAAGGTATCACTGAAGTCGAAACGCAGTTTGCGTAGCAGCGCATCGAAACTCAGCAGCCGCAACAGTTGCCCCGCATGACCGGTGCCCAAATCAGCGATCTGCCCCTTGCCCAGCCGGGTATGGATAATGCCGTTCAGCGTCGCCTCATCGGGCTGCCAGGGTGCTTTACGCCAGTGCAGATCGTAATCAACATTAAACGAGGAACCCTGAATTGGCGTCTTCACGCCGAAGAACCCCGCAGCAGCATCCAGTTGCTTGCCTTTCAGCTTCCCCTTCAGCGAGGTTCGCGGCGCAGTGGGATTATTCACCCATTCGCCATTGGCAGTCAGGCGAGCAAAGCCGGTATCGATCAGACCATTGTTCAGCTTCATAGTGTTGCCGCGAATCGCTACATCGGCATCGATACGGCCGTACTTCTGCCCCCAAAACCAACATTCAGCGCAGCGCAAATTCACATCCGGCCAGCCGTTAAAATCGATAGCGGATGTCGTTCCCGGTATGCCGCTGGCGCCCGATTGCCCGCTCTGTATCTGCCCCGGATTGTAGTAGAGATACTTAATCGCCGCTTCCCATGGCGCATTGTCATGCATCGTCAGCGCACCATTGATTTCGCGGCCGCTGACGTTAATTCGCGTGCCACCGGATACCGGCGTTGAGGTCAGGCTCAGGTTATTCCAGCGCTGGCCTCCCATCATCAATGCCGGCGTGCGCAGCGTAACCGACTGGGGCAGCAATGTTTTACTGCTGACCTTCTGCACCGGGCCCTGGCGGAACAGCGCCAGCCACTGGGCGCCATCGAGTGCGGGCAGATTCAGCTCTGCGCCGCGCTGCGCCGGTAACGGCGGTACCGTTTTACTGTCTGATACCCACACCGCGCGATCGAGCTCCAGCTTCTGATTCAGCAGCCAGCGGCTATTGAAATGGCCGTTACGTCCCACACTGCCAGTCAGATCGAAGTGACGCAGATCGCCTTTGGCGGTTATCGCCACCGGCAACGCTTCACCCGCCGACTTATCCATCGGCGTAGGTAAGCGACTACTCACTCCTTTCAGATCGCCGTTTAAATCTACCTTGTAGCTGGCATCACCACGGTACGGCAGTTGAATATTCACCTTGCCATGCCACGGGAAGGCGCCGGACAGCGCCTGGTTAATCTGCGGCGGCAGTACGCCGGTTTCCGTTGGTCGCCAGTTTCCCTGCATATTGATGCCGACCTGATAGCTGTTTTCCCCCTGATGGGTGGAGAAATCCAGATTTAAGGGCTGATTAAACCAGCGTGCATTTAGCGAACCGCTGTTCAGATTGCCGTTTTCGAAACTGAAGCCACCGCTCAACCCTTCCAGAGTGCTGTCGATGGGTTTAACAAACAGAGCATTGTTATTCAGGCGCACATCACCTTTGGCGATGGTCATCTCGCCATTCAGAGGGATATCGAGATGTAAGCGGGCATTCACATCGCCGCTAAGCTGGAGTTCATCCAGGGTAGCGCCCAGAGAATCATGCAACGGCGTCTCTTTAAAATAGGGCCCTACGGCGCTGCCCGGGCCATTGATATCCGCGTCAATCAGCAGTTTTTCACGAGCGTAGTCGGGTATGGCCGCTTTCAGATTACTCGCCGTCACGCCGCCAAGCGCTACCTTCTGCGACTTCATCCATAAACCGTCATTAAGAAAATCGAGCTCGATATCCAGATTTTTTAGCGCAGGCCAGTCTGGCTGAAACGCAAAGGTGGCATTACGCAGCGGCACCAGCACCTCAAACTGCCCTTCGTTATGTTCATAGGGGAACAGATGGGGGTTTCCGCCATACACCAGGGTGGCGTTATCAACCTGCCCCCCCTGAATCGCACCGCTCAAATAATCGACCAGGTGTTTACCCATCAGATTTTCCGGGAAGTAGCGCCAGGCCTGCCCGGCATCAGGGGTGCGAATACCAGCGACAATACCCAGCCATGGTGCATCGTCTTTAGGCTGACTGTAGCGAAAGCCGCCGTTAGCCCATACGGAGTTGGCCTGCACGTCGATGCCGTTGCCCAGCAGAGTGAAGCCGTGCTCGTCCTGGCGCCAGTTCAACATAGCCGTTGCGCGACGCACTTCCAGCGGCGCCCGGAATACGCCGTCATACGGCATCACCGCATCATGCAACCCAACGATCAGTCGCCCATTTTCCAGACTGCCGGTAACGCTGCCTTCCACATTTTGTGCGCCTGGAATCAGCTTCCACTGTTTCCAGGAAAGATCGCGCCAGCGCCCCTGTAGCCGCGTCTTTTCCATATGCTGGACGGGAATATCCAGCGCCAGTTTTTCGAACATGCCCTGCGGCTGTAACTGACGCCAGATATCACTGGCCTGAGGCGTAAATTTGTCGGCGATCGATAACAGCGGCCTCATGGGCTCCAGCGCCAGATTCCCGGCGCGGATACGTACCTCTTCATCACGCTGCGCGGTCTTCGGCAACCAGGCCAGTGCCAGTTCGCCTTTCGGCCAGTGCCGTTCATCAATGGCAATACGGGTGTCGGGTATCGCCAACTGCCAGCCGCCATCCACCTTACTGATATGGGCGGTTAGGTTATCCACCGTCAGACTATGGACGCCACGCGTTCCAGACCAGGAGGCGCCCCCCCGCTTCAACCGAATATCCCCGCCGCCGATCTCGCCGTTATCAAGGTGCATCCAGCCTTCCAGACTGAAACGCGCATCGGCCAGCGCCACTTTCTGATTCATCCAGCGACTGAGCCATGGTTTCACATCGACGTTGTCCGCCTGCAGCCAGACAGTGCCGTTATCCAGTAACCCCTTATCGTCGCGCAGATCCATTCGCACCTGAACGATACCGTGCTGATCGTTAAAGCTCGACAGGCTTATCTGGCCTTCGGCGCGATGACGATTACGGGTGTTAAGCCAGGTAAGTTGAGGAATTGCCAACTCGGCGCGTTCGCCGGAAGGCGTCAGAAAGCTGATGCTGCTATCGCGCAAATCGAAATGATCGAACTGATTCAGAAACAGGTCATTCAGATTATCGGTTTTAACATCACCGCTATCGCCCTGATTAAGCGGGGTATTGGTATGAATATGCAGTTGCCAGAAGGTAAGGTTGCGAAACTGCCAGCGCAGACGCAGCAAACTTTGCCAGACATCCAGCGCCAGCGTGACGCGCCGAACCTCCAGGTAACCGCCGTCTTTAAGGCCGACTTTGATATCCCGGGCTTCCAGGGTCGGCCCGAAGTTTTGCCAGTGGGCATTGAGCTGCGAGGCAGAAACAGGAACGCCACTCACCTTCTCAATTTTAGCCAACAGGGCAGGACGCCAACTGTCCAGATGCGGCAGCGCCAGGCGCAGACCACTGACCAGCAGCGCGATGATTACAATCAGCGTAGCAGCCGTGAGCATCAAAACGCCCGGCAGTCTCCTCACCCTTCACTCCTTGTCTGCCGCCGCAGCGGAACTCTGTTACAAATGCGTACCGCTACATCATCACCACGTCGAACTGCTCCTGGTTATAGAGCGGCTCGACCTTCACGATAACCTGTTTACCGACAAAGATTTCCACCTCTGCCAACGAGTGAGACTCTTCGCTCTTCAGCACTTCCGCTACCGCCGGCGAGGCATAGACCAGAAAGCAATCTGTGTCATAGGCATGATACACGCGTACGATTTCGCGCATGATTTCGTAGCACACCGTCTCGACGCTCTTTACCGTTCCGCGACCGTGGCAGGTCGGGCACTCATAGCACAGCACATGCTCCAGACTTTCTCGGGTGCGCTTACGGGTCATCTCCACCAGTCCCAGCGGTGAAAAACCGTTAATGCTGGTTTTTACCCGATCCTTATTCAGCGCCTGCTCCAGCGAATGCAGCACCCGGCGACGGTGATCGTCACTGCTCATATCGATAAAGTCGATGATGATAATTCCGCCCAGATTGCGCAGCCGAAGCTGACGGGCAATAGCCTGAGTCGCTTCGATATTCGTGTTAAAGATAGTGTCGTCCAGGTTGCGATGACCGACAAACGCGCCGGTATTGATATCTACAGTGGTCATCGCCTCGGTTTGATCAATGATCAGATAACCGCCTGATTTCAGTTCCACTTTGCGCTCCAGCGCCCGCTGGATCTCATTTTCTACATCGAAGAGATCGAAGATCGGTTGACGGCCGCTGTAGTGCTCCAGCTTATCGGTCATCTCGGGAATGTATTCGGCGGTGAACTCCATCAGCAATTCCCAGGTAATGCGGGAGTCCACGCGGATCCTGTCCAGCGCCGCGTCCGCGAAGTCACGCAGTACGCGCTGGGCCAGCGCCAGTTCGCCGTAGAGCTTGCAGCGGGTATGATTGCGTTTTTTACGCTCCATCACCTTATTCCATACCCGCTTCAGATAGGCGGCATCGGAAGCCAGCTCCTTATCGCTCACTCCCTCCGCGGCCGTACGGATAATAAAGCCTCCCTGCTCGTCGCAGTAATCACTGACAATCTGCTTCAGGCGTTCGCGCTCTTCTTCGCTTTCAATGCGCTGCGACACGCCGACATGGGAAGCTCCCGGCATAAACACCAGATAGCGGGAAGGCAGAGTAATATCGGTGGTAAGGCGCGCGCCCTTGGTGCCCAGCGGATCCTTGACCACCTGAACCATCAAATCCTGACCCTGTCGCACCAGCTCGGAGATATCGCGTACCGTAAAGTTTTTCTGTTCGTCTCCCGCCACACATTCGGTGTGGGGCATAATATCCGAGGCATGAAGGAACGCAGCCTTCTCAAGGCCAATATCTACAAACGCCGCCTGCATACCCGGAAGTACCCGGCTGACGCGACCTTTGTAGATATTCCCTACGATTCCGCGCCGCGCTTCACGCTCTATATGAATTTCCTGAAGAATACCGCCATCAATATAAGCCACCCGTGTCTCAGACGGAGTGACGTTTACCAGTAATTCAGCCGTCATGTTGTCCTCGTTCATCACGCAGGGCGTGAAAATTGCTCAACAGCTCCCGTGTTTCCACCAGCGGCAGACCGACGACGGCATAATAACTGCCGTTTATTTTTCTGACGAAGCGCCCTCCTGCCCCCTGGATACCATATCCGCCAGCTTTATCCATAGGTTCGCCGCTCGCCACATAGTCGGCGATATCCTGTTCAGAAAGTGAACAGAAGGTCACATCGGTCACGACCAGACAATCCAGCATAGCCTGTCTATCGGCCAGCGCAACGGCAGTCATCACCTGATGGGTCTGGCCAGAGAGCTGATGCAACATCGCGCTGGCATGCTGCGCATCGCGTGGTTTTTCCAGCACTTCGCCGTTTAAGATAACTATGGTATCTGCACCGAGCACCGGCAAATTTTGCGCTGCCGCGGCAACACCAGCACGGGCCTTATCATGCGCCAGACGCAGAACGTACTGCCGCGCCTCTTCTCCGGGATGTCGTACTTCTTCCACCTGAGTAACGATGCGTTCAAAGCTGACACCCAGTTGGGCCAGCAGCTCGCGGCGCCGGGGAGATCCCGAGGCGAGATAGAGTTCTGTCATAGATAACCTTTACTGAACGGCAAACTGCTGGCGAACCTTACGCATCAGCAGAAAAATCCACGGCCAGAGTATCCCGTTGATCAGGCTACTCCAGAACACTTCCGGTCGGAACGAGACATTGATCACTAAAAATTCAGCCCAGAACACAATAACGTCCACAGCCAGCGACATCACTATCACCACCAGCGCCTGCTGCCAGAGCGCCAGGTTGCGCAGCAACTGAAATTTTAGCGCCACCAGATAGGCGACAATACTGAGCGCCAGCGCTCGTACCCCCAGCGTCGAACCGCCGATCAGATCGAGAATAGCCCCCAGCATAAAGCCCAGCCCCACATTCACCCGGTGAGGCAGCGCCAGAATCCAGTATATAAGGATTAACAGCACCCAGTTGGGACGAAAGACGATAATCTCATCCGGCCATGGCATCACCTGCAGCAACAACGCTATCAAAAAAGAGAGCGCGATGACCCACCGTCCCTGGCTACGGTAACCGGACATTATCGGCCTCCCGGGGCCGGAGCGACCGGCGATACGGGCTGAACTGGCGCAGGCTGGCCCGCAGGCGCGCGGTTATCGCCACCGGGAGACAGAACCGGTAACGGCGGCTTACCAGGCACCGCAGGTTGGATGCCGGTGGCCGGCGCCGGAATCGGTGCCGGCGGCCCCATGGGCGACGGTAGAACCTGTGGCATCATCTGCATCAGGCGTTCGTTCGCCACCCGATGCACATCCTCCGTAGAGAGCGGCGAAACGCCGTTACGATCGGCTCCCCACAGGAGTAACAGGTAACGCAAACGCTGTAACCCCGCGGTCGGACGCGCCTGAATCACGGTATATGCGCGCTGGGTATCCACCTTCACCGAAGAGACCACCGCAACGGGATAACCTTCCGGGAAGCGGCCGCCCAGACCGGAGGTGACCAGCACATCGCCGACCCGGATATCGGTGTTGGCTGGCAGATGTTCCAGTTGCAGATCGTCAGTACAGCCGTTACCGGCGGCGATAACGCGAATGTCATTACGCAATACCTGGATAGGCAGCGCATGAGTCGCATCACAAATCAGCAAAACCCGGCTGGTCATTTTAGCTACCGCCACGACCTGACCGACCACTCCTTTATCGCTGATCACCGGCTGACCTTCGTAAACGCCGTTCAGGGTACCTTTGTCGATAACCACCTGATCGCTGTAAGGATCGTTAACCGTAGAAATGACCTGGGTCACCATCTTCTGCTCGTCCTGACGTAGCGGCGAACCTAACAGCTCACGCAGTCGGGCATTCTCCTGGCGATACTGGCCCAGTAACAGCAGTTCGCTATTTTTCGAGAGAAGCTCCTGGCGCAGCGCCCGGTTTTCCATTTCCAGACGTTCGCGGGAGGTCAAAGACTGAGAAACGCTATCAAGAAGCGCACGGGGACCGTTAGAAATAAAATAGAAAGGGCTGACGGCCGTATCCATATACGTCCGAATCTGACTGAACGTACCAAGCCGACTGTCAGCGATAATCACACCGAGCGCCACCACTACCGCCAGGATCAGGCGAATCTGTAGTGACGGGCCACGGCTAAAAATTGGCTTCATAGGCTATGCGTATTCCCGGAATCAGAAGGGGGCCAAAGCCCCCTTCTCTTGCGACGGTTTATTCTTCGCTGAATAAGTCGCCGCCGTGCATGTCGATCATCTCCAGCGCTTTACCACCACCACGGGCGACGCAGGTCAGCGGATCTTCAGCAACGACGACAGGAATACCCGTCTCTTCCATCAGCAGGCGGTCAAGATTGCGCAGCAGCGCGCCGCCGCCGGTGAGCACCATGCCGCGCTCAGAGATATCGGACGCCAGTTCCGGCGGGCACTGCTCCAGCGCCACCATCACGGCGCTGACGATACCGGTCAGCGGTTCCTGCAGTGCTTCAAGAATTTCATTGGAGTTCAGCGTAAAGCCACGCGGCACCCCTTCAGCCAGATTACGGCCGCGAACTTCGATCTCGCGCACTTCATCACCTGGATAAGCGGAACCAATTTCATGTTTGATACGCTCGGCAGTCGCTTCACCGATAAGCGAGCCGTAATTACGACGCACGTAATTGATAATCGCTTCATCGAAACGGTCACCGCCAATGCGCACGGAAGAAGAATAAACCACACCGTTCAGGGAGATAACGGCTACTTCGGTGGTACCACCACCGATATCCACGACCATTGAGCCAGTCGCTTCGGAAACCGGCAGACCCGCGCCAATAGCCGCCGCCATCGGTTCTTCAATCAGGAATACTTCACGGGCGCCGGCCCCCTGCGCGGATTCGCGGATCGCGCGGCGCTCAACCTGGGTGGCACCGACCGGAACGCATACCAGCACACGCGGGCTGGGGCGCATAAAACTGTTGCTGTGCACCTGCTTGATAAAGTGCTGCAGCATTTTTTCAGTGACGAAAAAGTCGGCGATAACGCCATCCTTCATAGGACGAATGGCTGCGATGTTGCCTGGTGTACGGCCAAGCATCTGTTTAGCGTCGTGACCCACAGCGGCAACGCTTTTTGGCGAACCGGCACGATCCTGGCGAATGGCAACCACCGATGGTTCATTCAGTACGATGCCTTGTCCTTTTACATAAATAAGGGTATTCGCGGTACCCAGATCAATGGACAGGTCATTGGAAAACATGCCACGAAATTTTTTCAACATACTAAGGGATAATCCTGAAAGCTGGGGCGGAAAACAAAATCCGCTTACTTTACCAACCACTCGAAGCAGCGACAAGGCGCAAAAAACGTTCTGCCTCGGTGAAAAATAGTACAGCTCATTTCACTCGTTACAGATTGACACATTTCCCCGTTATATCCCGGAGAATGTTGATTATTTATTCAATTTTCTGTTACAGCAAAGTGAAATAAACCGGCGTTATTACGCTGCGACGTTCCAGTCGGCAGACCCCATGGCCCCCTTATGGATGCAGCGCGCAATATTCTACGTGAAAACCGACTAAACGACAGACTAAACCGGATATCTGCGCGAATATTTTTTCACATTGCTGTCAAGCGGCTGAGAACCGACAAAGAATTCACCCTGTGCGCCACTCACCCCTTTCTCGATCAGCGTCTGCCATTCACCGCGCGTTCTTGTACCAGTGGCAAAAACCATGGTGCGTGTTCCCTTACAGGCTTCCACCAGGCTCTCAACAAACAACTGATTTTCAGTACGTTTGTCAATGTTTCTGACCAGACCGGGATGCAGTTTGAGAATTTCCGCGTCCAAATCCTGCAGATAGGCGGTACTTACTACGGTCAAACCCGCCTGCGAGATGGCCACTCTGGCCCCCAGTACCTTAATCAACCTGACAACCGGCTGTAAACGGCTGATGTGTTGACAAACATCTGCCTCTGCAAGTTCAAAAAGAATTCGGTTTCTTATCGATTTTTCACACTGCATCAAAGTATCGCGCAGCCAGCGCTGAAATGGCCGACGCAGCAGCGACTCAACGGTCACCGGAAAAGCCAGCGTTTCCTCCGGCCAGAAGCGCAGCAACGGAATCATGCGCGAAACCATCTGACGGTCATACTGCTCCGATAAACCGAACTGTTGAACCACCGGCATATATTCCGCCGAGAGCACCTCGGTTTCCCCATCGAAAATGCGCCCGGCCATTTCCCGGTGGTGCACTTCACCGTTACGCAGAACTGAAGGCTTTTGGTATAAACGCGGCCCACCGCGACGCAGCGTGTCCTCCAGCATGGTACGCCACTTCACATTGCCGCGTCCTTTTTCAGGCAGTTTGTTATCATAAACCGCCCAACTGTTGCTGCCCTGCAGTACGGCATTGCGCACGGCGGCTTCAACGTGCTCCATCACCAGCTCTACGCTCTGACCGCCACGCCAGGCGCAGATACCGATATGCACCATATCCTGAGGATCCAACATTCGGGTGGGCGGCATCGCATCCACCGATTTCAAAAGCTGACTGGCGATGCCGTCCGCCTCTTTTAACGTGCTATGGGGCAGCAGTACCGCGAAATCGTTGTGAAAATAGCGCGCCAGCAGCGCCCCGGGATAGCGCATAACAAAAGTAGAGAGCAGATTGATCAGGTTATACAGGTAGTCATCGACGGCAACGCGCCCCCAGGTTTCGCGCAGAATGTCGAAATCCGGAACCCGGATCATCATCACCATCCCATGGGTGCCCACCTGTTCATTATCTTCCAGCAGCATGGCGAGCTGGTTCTCAAAAAACAGACGATTGCTCAAACCGGTCTGGGCATCCTGGGCTGCGTAAGAGCGGATCAGCGTATCTACGCGGCTACGCTGCTCCCCGGCATTCTGCAATTCGCTCAACAATACATCCATAGCGCTGCTGGTACAGGGCGGCCATTCGAGCAAAGTTCCGCGTACCACCTTTCCCCGTTCGCCATTCAGAATGCGAGTAGCGCGATTTTCCAGCAGCTCCAGACCGGAAAACTGACGTTTCACCCAACGCGCGCCGAACACCAAAGCGATAACCATAAAAGCAATCGCCAGCGAAAGCGGCGCGGTAGTCAGCAATGAATGGAAGTAGTCATCGATCGGATCGCGCCAGGTCAGGTGCAGCACCAGGCTGGGATGCTTCACCAGCCGTACCGAATGATGGCGCAGGCGCACATGCTGCCCGGCTGGCTGATAACCGGCAGGGAGTTCATGATCCAGTACCTGAAGGCTACCGGAACTTAGCGTCACCCGGACGATTTCCAGCGGAGTCATGATGCCGTCAAGGCGATCTTCCAGCTGCTGTGGGGAACGCACCAGCAGTTCGCTATCCACCAGCGTCACAATTCGGTTAAGGCGGTGTTCGCTTCGGATATGGATGGAGTGGTAAAAACTCCACGAACAACCCAGCAGCGTGACCAGAATTGCCAGCCCCGTCAGCAGAGTCATAAAGGTGGAAAATTTCGTCGTTAAGCGCATCCCTGTGTTAACTCCGTCGGATGTACAGAAACACCCAGTGGCTTACAATACGGCACCAGGCTTCTATTCTATAAGTAAGTGCTAACTATCTCGCGTGAAGCTGTTATTTTACCAGACAAGCGGCAGCTTACCTCACCTTTTTATTGCGATAAATCGCCTTCTCTGCGTCATCATGCGAGTATAGTCATCGGTGCTTATTTTTGAATAACCCGGAGAATTTCGATGCAGGCTCTCATCCTTAATCAGCGCGACGGCCATATCCATGCCGCCGTTGAATCGCTCGACCCGGCGTCCCTGCCCGAAGGAGACGTAACGGTAGCCGTGGACTACTCCAGTCTTAATTATAAAGATGCGCTGGCGATTACCGGTAAGGGAAAAATTGTGCGCCAGTTCCCCATGGTGCCGGGCATCGATTTCGCCGGCCGGGTTCAACGCAGCGAAGATCCACGCTTTCAGCCCGGACAGTCAGTACTGCTTACCGGCTGGGGCGTAGGCGAAGGACACTGGGGAGGACTGGCCGGCGCCGCCCGGGTGAAAGGCGACTGGCTGGTTCCCATGCCCCATGGGCTGGACAGCCGTAAGGCGATGATTATCGGTACTGCAGGCTTTACCGCAATGCTGTGCGTGCTGGCGCTGGAAGATGCCGGTATAGTACCGGAGCACGGCGAAATTCTGGTCACCGGTGCCAGCGGCGGTGTGGGCAGCACGGCTGTCGCCCTGCTGCATCAACTCGGTTATCAGGTGGTCGCGGTCTCCGGGCGTGAAAGTACGCACGACTATCTGCGCAGCCTTGGCGCTCAGCGTATCCTGGCACGTGAGGAATTCGCCGCCGGACGTCCCCTGGAAAAACAGCTATGGGCAGGTGCCATCGACACCGTTGGCGGCGAGGTACTGGCGAAGGTGCTTTCTCAGATCCAGTACGGCGGGTGCGTGGCGGCCTGCGGCCTGGCGGGCGGCTTCACTCTGCCCACCACCGTCATGCCATTTATTCTGCGCAACATCCGGCTACAGGGCATAGATTCGGTAATGACGCCATTCACCAGGCGCTGTGAAGCCTGGCAACGTCTGGCGCAGGCTCTACCTTCCTCCTTTTATGAACAAAGCGCTACGGAGATAGGCCTTAACCAGGCAGTGGAATATGCCGAACGCATCATAAACAATCAGTCTCGGGGCCGTACCCTGGTGAAGATCGGTTAATCTTCAATTTTTCGTGACATATTCGCATTCGCAATCCGCCTCCGTCATGCTGATAAAAAGGCATGACGGAGGATGCATGAATGAAAGCCAAAAAGTTGACGCAAGCCGATGTCACGGCAGAGTCTGTCTTTATGTTACAGCGCCGCCAGATTCTGAAAATGCTGGGGATAAGTGCCACCACGCTCACACTAGCGCCTGCGGCAAAGGCCAGCCTGTTCGACTGGTTTAAAGGCAACGATCGCCCCCCCGCTCCCGCTGGACAGGCTCTGAATTTCAGCCAGCCTCCGCAATGGCAAAGCCATCTGCCGTTAACACCAGAAAGCAAAGTCACCGGCTACAACAATTTTTATGAATTCGGCCTTGATAAAGCCGACCCGGCCGCCAATGCTGGAGCGATGGTTACCGATCCCTGGACGCTCACCATTGACGGCGAAGTCGCCAAACCGCTGACCCTGGATCATCACGCCCTGACCACCCGTTTTCCGCTTACCGAGCGTATCTACCGCATGCGTTGCGTGGAAGCCTGGTCGATGGTCATCCCGTGGATCGGTTTTCCATTACACAAGTTACTCTCCCTGGTCGAACCCACCAGCCACGCGAAATATGTCGCGTTTCAGACTCTCTATGCGCCAGAGCAGATGCCAGGACAAAAAGATCGCTTTATCGGCGGCGGACTAAAGTATCCCTACGTTGAAGGCCTGCGTCTGGATGAAGCCATGCATCCGCTAACGCTGCTGAGCGTGGGAGTATATGGCAAAGCGCTACCACCGCAGAACGGGGCGCCGATAAGGCTTATCGTCCCCTGGAAATATGGCTTTAAAGGTATTAAATCGATCGTACGCATCAAACTGACCCGCGAACGGCCCCCTACCACCTGGAATCTGTCCGCGCCGAATGAATATGGCTTTTACGCCAACGTGAACCCGCATGTCGATCATCCACGCTGGTCCCAGGCGACTGAACGCGTGATTGGCGCAGGCGGTATTCTCAAGGTCGAACGTCAGCCGACGCTGTTGTTCAACGGTTATGCCGACCAGGTCGCCTCGCTGTATCGCGGACTTAACCTTAAGGAGAACTTCTAGTGCGTCTGACGGTGAACCAGGTCGTCTGGCTGAAAGTCGTTTTGCATGCAGCCGCTTTAGCTCCGTTGCTGTGGCTGCTCTGGGCCGGCTTCCGGGGCTATCTTAGTGCCGATCCGGCCCGGGATATTCAGCACTTTACCGGTCGGACAGCACTGAAATTACTGCTGGCGACCTTGCTCGTCTCCCCTCTGGCACGCTACGCTAAGCAGCCATTGCTAATGCGCACCCGCCGCTTACTGGGCCTGTGGTGTTTCGCATGGGCCACGCTTCATATTATGTGCTATGCGCTGCTGGAGCTGGGTATTAACAATCTGGTGCTGCTGGGGCAGGAGGTTATCCACCGTCCGTATCTGACGCTGGGTCTGGTTAGCTGGCTGATACTACTGGCGCTGGCGATGACTTCAACCCGTTCGGCGCAACGAAAGCTGGGCCCCCGCTGGCAAAAGGTGCATAACTTCGTCTATCTGGCCGCCATTCTCGCGCCCATTCACTATATGTGGTCAGTCAAAACGCTTTCGCCCCAACCTATCATCTACGCGCTACTGGCATTGCTACTTTTAGCCGCCCGATATCGTAAGTTTCGCCAGTGGTGGCGCTAATTCACCATTACTCGCCCTTTTACACAAAAGCTTTATCAACCGCGCATCTTTTTACGATAGCGGTTGATAATCTTCCCTGATACGACCAGTATTTAGCTGCTAAATGCCACGAAATCATTATAATGTGCCCCCCTGATCGCTTCTGATTGCGTTTTAAACACATTCAGGGGTGACAACCGCGCATCGAAGGTATATTTTGTAATATCACCGAAAATTGCAGGAGATGGCAGCACAATGGCGGACAAGTTTCAGGTTTTGCTTATTAACGGGCCCAACCTCAATATGCTCGGCACGCGCGAACCGGAAAAGTACGGTAGCCAGACCCTGGCAGAGATTGTCAGCCAGTTGCGAGCTCAGGCGCAAGCGCTGAACGTCACGCTGGATCACCTGCAGTCTAACGCTGAGCACGAATTGATCGACCGTATTCATCAGGCTAAAGGTCAGGTCGACTATATCCTGATCAATCCGGCCGCCTTCACGCACACCAGCATAGCGTTGCGTGACGCTCTGCTGGCGGTGAGCATCCCATTTATTGAGATTCACCTGAGCAATGTGCATGCGCGCGAGCCGTTCCGTCACCACTCGTATCTCTCCGATATCGCCACTGGCGTTATTTGCGGGCTGGGCGCGGATGGCTACAGCTATGCACTCCAGACGGCGGTTAACCGTCTGTCACACACAAACTAAACAAAGAGTACGGAACCCACTCATGGATATTCGTAAGATTAAAAAACTGATTGAGCTGGTTGAAGAATCAGGCATCGCTGAGCTGGAAATTTCTGAGGGCGAAGAGTCTGTACGCATCAGCCGCGCCGTTGCCAACCCGGCCGCGCCAGTCATGCAGCAGGCATGGGCTGCCCCGGCTCCGCAGCAGCAGCCGGCGCTGTCCAACGCTGTCGCTCCGGCAACGACGCCGGCAATGGAAGCGCCTGCCAGCACTGAAGTCAGTGGCCACATCGTCCGCTCCCCGATGGTCGGGACTTTCTATCGCACCCCGAGCCCGGATGCAAAAGCCTTTGTAGAACCAGGGCAGAAAGTCAACGTCGGCGACACTCTGTGCATCGTTGAAGCGATGAAAATGATGAACCAGATCGAAGCCGATAAAGCTGGCGTGGTGAAAGCTGTTCTGGTGGAAAGTGGCCAACCGGTAGAATTTGACGAGCCGCTGGTCGTCATCGAATAACGAGGCGAACATGCTGGATAAAATTGTTATCGCCAACCGTGGTGAAATCGCCCTGCGAATCCTGCGTGCCTGCAAAGAGCTGGGCATCAAGACCGTCGCCGTGCACTCCACCGCGGATCGCGATCTGAAACATGTACTGCTGGCGGATGAAACGGTCTGCATTGGCCCGGCTCCGTCCGTCAAAAGCTATCTGAATATCCCGGCTATCATCTCCGCGGCGGAAATCACCGGCGCGGTGGCGATCCACCCGGGATACGGCTTCCTGTCAGAAAACGCCAACTTTGCCGAGCAGGTTGAGCAGTCAGGCTTTATCTTCATTGGCCCGAAAGCGGAAACTATTCGCCTGATGGGGGACAAAGTCTCTGCCATCAACGCCATGAAGAAAGCTGGCGTACCTTGCGTTCCGGGTTCCGATGGCCCGCTGGACGATGATATGGACCGCAACCGTGCCATTGCCAAACGCATTGGCTACCCGGTCATCATCAAGGCTTCTGGCGGTGGCGGTGGCCGCGGCATGCGCGTAGTGCGTAGCGATGCTGAACTGGCGCAGTCCATTACCATGACCCGTGCTGAAGCGAAAGCGGCATTCAGCAACGATATGGTTTACATGGAAAAGTACCTGGAAAATCCGCGCCATATCGAAATTCAGGTACTGGCTGACGGCCAGGGCGGCGCCATCTATCTGGCCGAGCGTGACTGCTCAATGCAGCGTCGCCACCAGAAAGTCGTGGAAGAAGCGCCAGCTCCGGGCATTACTCCGGAACTGCGTCGCTATATCGGCGAACGCTGCACCAAAGCCTGTATCGATATCGGCTACCGCGGTGCGGGCACCTTCGAATTCCTGTTCGAGAACGGCGAGTTCTACTTCATCGAGATGAATACCCGTATCCAGGTAGAGCATCCGGTAACGGAAATGATTACCGGCGTCGATTTGATCAAAGAGCAGCTGCGTATTGCTGCCGGTCAGCCACTCTCTATCAAACAGGAAGAGGTCGTGGTGCGCGGCCACGCGGTAGAATGCCGTATCAACGCTGAAGACCCCAATACCTTCCTGCCAAGTCCGGGTAAAATTACCCGTTTCCACGCGCCGGGCGGTTTTGGGGTACGCTGGGAGTCTCATATCTACGCTGGCTATACCGTGCCGCCGTACTATGACTCCATGATTGGTAAGCTTATCTGCTACGGTGAAAACCGTGACGTGGCGATTGCGCGTATGCGTAACGCTCTGCAGGAGCTTATCATCGATGGCATCAAAACCAACGTCGATCTGCAAATGCGCATCATGAATGACGAAAACTTCCAGCATGGTGGAACCAACATCCACTATCTGGAGAAAAAGCTGGGCCTCCAGTAAGTTATCTTTCTCGTCACGCAAGGGCCGGTTTTTACCGGCCCTTCTTTTTTCGCCTCGCCGGGAAGGGATAAGGTACAATCGCCGCTTTCTCTGACAACCCGGGGAACAAAGATGGATAAGCGTTTTGTTCAGGCTCACAAAGAAGCCCGCTGGGCGCTATGGTTGACCCTGCTCTACATGGTCACCTGGATCCTCGCCGCATGGCTGCCAGATTCAACCCCTGGCGTGACCGGTCTGCCGCACTGGTTTGAAATGGCCTGCCTGTTGGTGCCACTGATCTTTTTCGTCCTCTGCTGGCTGATGGTACGGGTAATATTCCGCGATATTCCACTGGAGGATAACCATGCAGACTGAAGTTATCCTGCCGCTGATCGCTTATTTATTGGTGGTATTCGGCGTTTCTCTGTGGGCGATTCGCCGTCGCCGGCAGGGCAATTTCCTGAATGAGTATTTTCTGGGTGGCCGCTCCATGGGCGGCTTCGTGCTGGCCATGACCCTGACAGCCACCTATATCAGCGCCAGCTCTTTTATCGGCGGCCCTGGCGCTGCCTATAAATACGGGCTGGGCTGGGTGCTACTGTCAATGATTCAGCTACCAGCCATATGGCTGTCTCTGGGGATACTCGGCAAAAAGTTCGCCATTCTGGCCCGGCGCTATAACGCCGTAACTCTCAACGATATGCTCTATGCCCGCTACCAGAGCCGGCTGCTGGTCTGGCTGGCGAGCCTGAGCCTGCTGGTCGCATTTATCGGCGCCATGACGGTACAGTTTATTGGCGGCGCCCGACTGCTGGAAACCGCGGCCGGTATTCCCTACGAGAGCGGTCTGTTGATCTTTGGTATCAGCATCGCGCTTTATACCGCCTTTGGCGGCTTTCGGGCTAGCGTACTCAATGACGCCATGCAGGGGCTGGTGATGCTTATCGGTACCTTGCTGTTGCTGACAGGCATTATCCACGCCGCAGGCGGCCTGCCTGCCGCTGTAAATAAGCTTCAGCACATCGATCCCCAACTGGTCACCCCGCAGGGCGCGGGTAATATTCTGACGCCGTCGTTCCTGGCTTCGTTTTGGGTGCTGGTCTGCTTTGGCGTTATTGGTTTGCCCCATACCGCCGTGCGCTGTATCTCCTATAAAGACAGCAAAGCGGTACACCGCGGCATTATTATCGGTACCCTGGTGGTAGGCATTCTGATGGTCGGCATGCATCTGGCTGGCGCATTGGGCCGGGCAGTCATTCCCGACCTGACCATTCCGGATAGGGTGATTCCGACGCTGATGGTCACCGTACTACCGCCAGTTGCTGCCGGGATCTTTCTGGCTGCACCGATGGCGGCGATTATGTCGACAATCAACGCCCAGTTGCTGCAGTCATCGGCCACAATCGTTAAAGATCTGTGGCTTAGCGTGCGCCCGGATCAGACCAACAACGAACAGCGGCTTAAGCATATGTCCACGGCGATCACTCTGGCCCTCAGCGCTTTGCTGCTGCTGGCTGCCTGGCAACCGCCGCAGATGATCATCTGGCTCAATCTTCTGGCCTTCGGCGGTCTGGAAGCCGTTTTCCTGTGGCCGCTGGTATTCGGTCTTTACTGGGAGCGTGCCAATGCCGTAGGGGCCCTTAGCGCCATGATTAGCGGTGGCGTGCTTTATGCGCTCCTGGCTACGCTGAAAGTAGAAATGCTGGGGTTTCATCCCATTGTTCCTTCCCTTCTGGTCAGCCTTCTTTGCTTTCTGGTCGGGAATCGGTTTGGCCGTGCTAATGCCGCGACCGCCGTCTATTAACTTGTTTATGAATAAAGAGTTTTGCCATGCCATGGATTCAACTGAAAATTAATACAACCGGCTCATTCGCGGAAGAGCTGGGGGATGCCCTGATGGAAAGCGGAGCGGTTTCCGTTACGTTTCAGGACACTCACGACACGCCAGTATTTGAGCCGCTGCCAGGGGAAACCCGGCTGTGGGGCGATACCGATGTTATCGGCCTGTATGACGCCGAATCCGATATGAAAACCACCGTGGCACAGCTGGAGCAACATCCGCTACTGGGTAGTGGTTTTTGCCATAAAATCGAGCAGCTCGAAGATAAAGACTGGGAACGCGAATGGATGGATAACTTCCACCCGATGCGCTTCGGAGAACGTCTGTGGATCTGCCCGAGCTGGCGCGAGGTACCTGATGAAAACGCCGTCAACGTCATGCTCGATCCGGGGCTGGCTTTCGGTACCGGAACCCATCCCACCACATCGCTCTGCCTGGCCTGGCTGGACGGTCTGGATCTGGCGGGAAAAACCCTGATCGACTTCGGCTGCGGTTCCGGCATTCTTGCTATCGCAGCGCTGAAACTGGGTGCCGCGCGCGCTATCGGTATCGATATCGATCCTCAGGCGATTCAGGCCAGTCGGGATAACGCCGAACGTAACGGAGTGGCCGAACGTCTGGAGCTCTACCTGCCTCATCAGCAACCTGAAGGGCTACAGGCCGACGTGGTAGTCGCTAACATTCTGGCAGGCCCGCTGCGCGAACTGGCGCCGTTAATAAGCGTCCTGCCAGTTCAGGGAGGTCTGTTGGGGCTTTCCGGCGTACTGGCAAGTCAGGCAGAGAGCGTTTGCGAAGCCTACCGCGATAACTTTACGCTCAACCCGGTAGCCGAAAAAGAAGAGTGGTGTCGCATTACCGGCACAAGGAAATAAACCATTTTCTGTAATTGGCTGAGAAAACCTATTTTTCAGCCATATCAGTCGCATCTCCACGGCAAAGACCATATAATTAGTAGTGCTATAGTCGCTATGGAATAGTGACTATAAGGGAATAATAATATTCAATGGACTAATTATAATGGCAAAGAAACTTAACGGTATTATACTGGCGATGCTGCTGCTGCCTGTTGCAGCCACTGCTTCTCATTGGGGATATGAAGGCGTCGAATCTCCCGAACACTGGGGGGAACTGGACAGCAACTGGCAGTTGTGTCAGACCGGTCAGAACCAGTCTCCGGTAGACATCCGGGAAACCTTCAGCGCGCATCTGCAGCCACTGAAAACACACTATACAACCAGCCCAAATTCACTATTAAATAATGGCCACACCATCCAGGCTAATTATAGTGACAATAATACGGCAAATTACATTACCCTCGACAATGAGCGCTTTACGCTGAAGCAGTTTCATTTTCATGCTCCCAGCGAAAATATGATCAATGGAAAGCAGTATCCGCTGGAACTGCATCTGGTACACCAGAACAGCGACAACGAAATCACCGTAGTGGCGGTCATGTTTGAACAAGGCGCAACCAATGCAGAACTGGCAAAATTGTGGAAGGTCATGCCCGATCATGCGGAGAAAAGTTCACCGATACCGACCGGGATTGATGTCAACCATCTACTGCCGAATGATAAAACGCACTGGCGCTTTAGTGGTTCTCTGACCACCCCTCCATGCAGCGAAGGCGTTCGATGGATTGTGATGAAGCATCCACTCCAGCTTTCCGCTGAGCAGCTAAAACAGTTTACATCCGTCATGCATCACACCAACAATCGTCCGGTGCAGAAACTACACGGTCGCACGATTCTGGAGTAATTCCTAACATGGGTGGGCCAGCAAGTCTTTCCTGCCCATTTTCAGGTCCTATCCGCATACTCACGCTATTGCAGCACAAATTTCCGATAGTTCCCTCCCCAAAGACAGCATAATGTTCCAGAGCGACCGGCAGATACCAGTATTATTTAATACATATTAACGAAAATCTCAAAAGCACACTAAATGACCAATTTATCATAACCAATTGATTATTAATAAATATTCAAAGGATATTGATAGCATATAACGGTTTCATTGATCTATAACATCTGATTGTTCAAAGTTTGGCCTTTCATCTCGTGCAAAAAATGCGTAATATACGCCGCCTTGCAGGCATATATGGTCATTTCTTAACTCATGCGCATCGGACAATACCAGCTCAGAAATCGACTGATCGCAGCGCCAATGGCCGGGATTACTGACCGACCTTTCAGAACGCTGTGTCATGAGATGGGAGCCGGGCTGACCGTCTCAGAGATGATGTCATCAAACCCGGAAGTTTGGGCCAGTGATAAATCTCGCCTGCGGATGGTGCATGTAGATGAACCGGGTATTCGTACGGTACAAATTGCCGGCAGCGAACCGGAAGATATGGCCGAGGCCGCGCGGATTAATGTGAAAAACGGCGCCCAGATTATTGATATCAATATGGGGTGCCCGGCCAAGAAAGTGAATCGAAAACTGGCGGGTTCCGCCCTGCTGCAATATCCGGAGCTGGTAAAAAGGATTCTCAGCGCCGTGGTTAACGCAGTGGACGTGCCTGTTACGTTGAAGATCCGCACCGGTTGGGATCCAGAACATCGCAACTGTGCGGAAATCGCCCAACTGGCCGAAAGCTGTGGTATTCAGGCATTGACCATCCATGGTCGTACCCGTGCCTGCCTGTTTAAAGGCGAGGCGGAATACGACAGCATTCGGACGGTTAAACAGTTGGTTTCCATTCCTGTTATAGCGAATGGCGACCTGACTACCCCGCAGAAAGCCAGAGCCGTGCTCGAATATACCGGAGCAGATGCTCTGATGATTGGACGTGCGGCTCAGGGGAGACCCTGGATCTTTCGGGAAATCCAGCATTATCTGGACACGGGTGAGCTGCTGCCCCCCCTGCCGCTGGCAGAGGTTAAGCGCTTACTTTGCGCGCACGTTAGGGAACTTCATACCTTCTATGGTGAGGTAAAAGGTTACCGAATTGCGCGTAAGCACGTTTCCTGGTATCTCCAGGAGCACGCGCCCAGTGACCAGTTTCGGCGCACATTCAACGCCATTGAGGATGCCAGCGAACAGCTGGAGGCGTTGGAGGCATACTTCGAAAATTTTGCGTAAACAGAAATAAAAGAGCTGACAGAACTATGTTCGAACAACGCGTAAATTCTGACGTACTGACCGTTTCTACCGTTAACTCTCAGGATCAGGTAACTCAAAAACCCCTGCGTGATTCGGTAAAACAGGCACTGAAGAACTATTTTGCTCAACTGAATGGTCAGGACGTTAACGACCTCTATGAGCTGGTACTGGCTGAAGTAGAGCAGCCCCTGTTGGACATGGTGATGCAATACACCCGCGGTAACCAGACCCGTGCAGCCCTGATGATGGGAATCAACCGCGGTACGCTGCGTAAGAAACTGAAAAAATACGGCATGAACTGATTAGTGTCAGCTAATGCGTTGAAAAGAAAGGCGTTTACCATTATCGGTCAACGCCTTTTTTATTCTCTGTCCCCACCGTGTACCCCACGCATTTTTACACAACCACGCAAGCATAAACACACTATTAGCGACGCGGCTTATCCGGTTTTCTCCAGCGGTAGGTCTGGCTGGCCGATATTGCCCGGTTTACCCGGTGGCGTTGTGCCGTGAGTGCCCCGGATATCGTTTTACGGATTATCAGCCTGTCGCACGCATCCAGCTCACACCCTTCCTGCTGCATGGTGCTGGCCAGCTTTTCCGCTATCTCATACTGCTTCATGGAAAACCTCAGATACCGTTAAATGTCGCCAGCCGTTGTTTGTGGCTGTCGCTCATATCGAAAGCAAAATCCTCGTGCTCAGCCTGGAAGGTGCCGAACGCCATCAGCGCGGATACCGCCGGGTCTATCTTGTTTGAGGATTTCTTTTTATTGGGCTTAATGTTGGCGTTGGCGTCAGACTCCATCACCACGTTTCCAATCGCCCAGGCCAGAACCGGATCGCCACGGTGGCGCACTACCCTGCGATTAACGAACACTTCATCCCCCCTTCAAGGATCGGTGTCTTACCGGCATTTCTGGCCCCTTTGTAGCGTTCCAGCGCATCGAGAGCCTGCTTACCCTTATGGCTGTCCAGCCATTCCGATGATTTGATAATGCCTGCGGCCATCATGCCATCCTTCATGATGCTGGCGCCGTGGCGCTGCTGCGCCAGACCGAGGCCCAGCGTTTCACGACAGACCGTGATCGGAGAACGTCCCATAAAGCCATCGTCCGTCGAATAACGCAGATGAAGAACCTCTTCCTGAAGGCAGGTCATGACCTTCCCGCTGTATGGCTCGGTAATGGTGTACTTATAGCGATGGTCACCGATACGCTCGGGTACAACGGCCCGGGGCGGATACGGATGCAGGGATGTGGGTTGACCATCACGCCCCCAGCGGATCACTGCGTAGGCGTTGCCGTTCAGCAGACAATGGCGCATCATGGTTCGCTTGAACTGGTAAGCCGTCTGGCAGTCGTTGGGCTGCTCATTCAGCAGGTAATCCACCGGATGCCCGTCCAGCCATTCCCGGGCCTCACGTCCGTTATCGTTCCTGACCCGGTACAGGTAGCAGGGCATGGAGGCCACCGCCTCACTGATCACGGTGACAGCGTTCATCACCGCCGGCAGGGACTCCGCAGTACCGGCGGAGACATGCTCACCCGATCCGGTATTGGGAACCCCTGCCATCTGCATAAACTCATCAAGGGTAATGCTGCGCTGCTCTGCCTGTTTCTTTCTGAACGGCCACATATCACAACCCCGCTAATTCGGCCCAACGGCGACGATTGTCACTGACCCGGCGTAATTCAGGGTGATGGGCGTAAAGAGAGCGATGCGCAATTTCCACCCCGCTTTCCGGATAGGCTGGCATTGATGTGACGGTGATTTCCCGCAGTTCAGCGGCGGTAACAGTACGCAGGTAAGGGGACTGCCCGATATCCCACGCCTCTTTCAGAGCACGAAAACCAAAGCTCATACCGGAAATATCACCACGCTCCACCAGTTCAAGCACATCGTTGCCAAGCTGGGTATTCGGCGGGGTCAGCTCGAAGCGTAGCCCGGTATCATCTTCCGACAGCATCAGCGTGCCGGATTTGGTACGCCCCAGCAGTTGGGTATAGTTATGCTCGTACAGCGCGCGCACATCGCTACCGGATGCCAGGCTGTCTTTAAACGCTCCCGGCGCGAACTGTTCGCGGAATTCGTCCCAGATAACTTCCGACAGGCTGTTCCAGCGCACGGCATAGCCCACCAGCTTGCGCTCTTTTGCGGTCAGTTCGGAGGTGCGGATTTCAAAATCGATTGTTTTCATTCTTTGGACTCCATTAGACGGAAAAGGGGCCGAAGCCCCTTACGCACCGGATCAGGATGTTTCACCATCCGTCAGCTCAAGCACCTTGATGGCGCTGGAGTCCACCACGCCACCGCCCAGATATTTCTGGGTATAGATATTGATGAAGCCCGGCTCGCTGAAATCCGGACGGGTACGGGTACCCGTCTCATGGTCAACGATGAAATAACCGCGCTTGAAGTCACCCACAGCAATAAGGCCATCCGGCATAAACTCAAGATATTCCACCGGCAGGCCCAGCAGCGTATCCGGATCGCCAGCCTGGAGGCGGTCACGCCAGATATAATCGCCGTTGGCGTTCTTCAGCTTTTGCGCCGTGGCGGCGGTCGTTGAATTCATCACCCAGACCGCTTTCTTGCGGTATTTGTTGCGGAGCGAAAACTTCAGGTCGATCAGCATGTCGGCATCAAGTTCGCCGGTAACTTTTTTCGTCTGTAGCGTACCGAACGGGCGGGTTTTATCGTTTTCTTCCGTGCGCGGGAACGACAGAAAGCCTTTGGCTTTTTTCTCACCGTCACCGGAAACCAGATCCGTTTCTTCGGTATCAACGAAAGTGTCGCCAATCTCAGAAGACAGCCAGCTCATAATGTCCACCTCGGAGAAGTCGATAATCTCCTGAGTGGTTTTCGGATAGGCGTAAATCGGATACAGGCGAATACTGACTTCATTCAGCTTCGGGGTTGCAGTCTGTTTCCTGGCTACCCCTTCCTCGCCGTGCTCCACCACCGCACCACCAGCGGAAACAAGTTGTTTGAACTCGTTGCTGTGGATGGTTTTGACGGTACAGATTTTGCGCATCACCGATTCATCGGAGAGCTGGCGCATAATCTCTTTATTCAGCTCGGGAATAACGGTATAGCCACCGTCAGCCGGAACGCTGGTGGACAGGTTGCGGGTTTCCCCGGTCAGAATGTAGGAGCGCAGTTCGTCTTTCGTCGGGCCGTTACCTGTAGGCTGGCCTGGCTGGCTGCGTTCATCATCCGCGACGGACTCAAGGCGGGCTATTTCAGTATCCAGACCATCAGCTTTAGCGCGGAGTTCGTCGAACTGCTTGCCCTCTTCATCGTTCAGGCTGCGCTTCTCGCTGTCGGCTTTTTCCAGCATTGATCGCATCTGGGTTTTGAGTTCTGCTTTCTGCTGGCGTAATTCGAGTAATTTCTTCATGGAGTGGTTTCCGTAACAATTAATGTTGAGACGTGAAACCAGCGCTTGGAGGGGAGGCCGTTTAACCTTTTTCTGCATCTCACAGGCTACTTCGCGCAGCTTGATTAAACGGCCAGTGGCGGCTCACGTCTGAGTGCCACTCTTCAAGATATACATGAAAAATATAAAGAAAACCCCCGTCAGAGACAGGGGTAATCACGGGTAAACATGAGTACGAATAATTTACAAAATTTATTTATTCAGCAAATCCCGCATGTTCTTTTCCGGCATATCCTTACGCATTTTCTCCAGATGCGCTATGAGGAGATCCAGCTGTTCGCCATCAGCAGCCAGAGCCATTCCCGTGAAAGAATCCACAATGAAGCCGTGAGAATCAATCATCACCACCGCATCTTTATCAAGCGCAGCAGCGTACTCCTTTACTCCCATATCCTGTACGGCATTTTCAATGCCATGCACCTTGCGATGCTCCAGAACATCCTTATAAGTAAACATTTTCTTTGCTCCTTTCGGTCAGAAATCATCTTCATGTTGTGGGCGCTGGTCAAAATCTTCCGGCGTATTGTAAACTTCCCACCCCGGCGCAGCGGCGGGAGGCTGTCGCTTATTACCGTCCGTATCAGTTCCGGCTTTTCGTCCGCTGCCCGGTCTTGCCGTTCTGGCGCTGATCACACTGTCGGCCAGCACCTGATAACCCTGCTGTTTTGTCCCATCCTGCCCCGTCCACTGGTTAAGCTGCATATTACCCGCCACGCTGATAAGGTCGCCTTTCTGGTGCCGTGCCAGCGCATCGGCCTGTTTGCCGAAAGCCAGCACACCCAGCCAGAAGGTAGCCTGTCCATCCTCTGCCGCATTACAGGGCAGCGATACCGCCAGCCGCGCCATTGCCATATTCGTACCCCTGCCCGTTGTTCTGGTGTTCGGATCGGCCACCAGCCGCCCGTAGGCTGAAATTTGCGCTGTCATTATGTCCTCGTTACAGGGTGTGCGTGAAAAGTTTTACTACTGGTTGTCTACCTTATCTACCTAATCGCTGTAGCCCTTGTGCCACAAGGCTTTGAGCGGGTAGATACCCTCTTTTCTGCTGTCTACCTGCTGTCTACCTTTCTACCTGAGTCCTCTACCTGCTCCGATATTGAAAAGGGTAGAGAGGGTAGATAACAGGTAGATAGCTAAATATTGGTTATCTACCCACCTAACACACTGATAATAAACAATAATACTAACTCAGGTAGAGAGGGTAGATAACCAAATCAAATTTTATAAAAACTCGTCCGCTTTATCGGTAATCTGCACGTTGGTTTGCCTGCGTCCCTTTATTGTCCGGGTCAGGTATTCCCCTCCATACTCCTTCGCGGCCTCCTTTACGGCTTTGGCAAACTCGTTCACGCTCAGCGGCCTGGAATGTCCCATGTAGTCCATAAACTCAAGATAAAGGTGATACAGATACGTTCTTGGCTGGCGCTCTGCGTCCGTCCTTCTGCCTCCGCCCATCATCAACCCACGCGGCTCGCCCATAAACGCCAGCGCGGCGCACAGGTCAATCACCGGGTTGGATGCGCGTTTGATCTCCAGCGCCTCCAGGCTGTCACGCTGCTCCAGCAGTAACTGCCGGGCCTTCTCCGGGTCGGCAAAATTTGACAGCAGACGGCGGACAATCACCGGGATTTCAGCGGCAATTTTCTCCGGTAGTTCCGGGTCTTTATTCTCTTCACGGATAAGATTATTAAACTGGAAGATAACCCGGCGGCGGGCAACACCTCCTGAGCGTTCCGTGAAAATCATCGGTGTGTTATTGGTGGCAATCACCACCGCACGCAATACGGCGGTATAGCGCTTCTCGTACTTCGGGTTAATCTCCATGGCGTCACCGCCAGTGATTGCCTTGATACCCGTACCCTCCCCGGTATATTTAGGCTGGTCGGGCAGGGTTATCAGGCTTTTACCTGCAAACTGTGCCCGGCCTCCGGCGTCGTCCAGCGCCGCCATATTGCCGCTGGCGGTATTGTGTTTTCCTGCCAGTAGTGTGGCCACCTGCGTAAAGACACTTTTCCCGCTGCCACCCTCACCCGTTATTTCAAGGAACAACTGCCAGTCATAGCGGTTCGCCAGTACCATAAACAGACCGGCGGCGATTCGCTGCATTTTCAGTGCGTCATTGTCAGCGGCGTGGCTCAGCCACTTGTGAAAGTTCGGTGCGTGGTCATGGAGGTTCTCTCCGGGTATGGGTGGGGTATATTCCACGCCGTTATGGTTGGTCAACCAGTTATCCGGACGGTGTTCCGTAAATTCTCCGGTTTCCATGTCATAGACACCATTAGCGAACGGGATCAGGCTGCGACGTGGTTCACCCATGACAGGAATCACGATTTTCAGCGCCTCGATCACGTTATTAACTGCGCGTTTGCTGAAATTTGTCTGATTTTCGTTGTAAATAGCTACCATCTCGCGGCTTAATTCTAACGGCGCGGCTTTCTCCCACACGCCTGAGCGATACAGATAAATAGCCTCGCTTTCTGCGTGAATGGCAATACCGTCATAGCGAGATGCCAGAAGTAATGCCTTTTCATTGTCCGCCATCTGGATCAGATTGATTTCTCCGCGTACGTGCTTCTTGCCGCCGTCAATCGCCTTAAGTTTTACCGCCACTTTTTCGCCCTCCGGCCGATACATCGAATCGTTAAATGCTGCTGCGGACGCTTCCAGCCCGTGTTGCTGGTGAAAATCATTCCAGTCGGCCTTTCCCTCAGACGGAGGTAAAGCCACCCGGCCAGAGACAGCTTTAGCGGCTTTTTCTGCGGCTGATTTACCCGTGTTTGGTTCGCCAGGCTTAATATCGTTATCAGCGGCGATGATGATCTGCGCATCCGGGTAATGTTGTCGCATCACCTGCGCAACTGGCAGCAGGTTCCCGGCGTCAATCGCGACAATAATTGTCGCATCAGGGCGGAACTGCTGAACTGAAAGCGCCGTTGCCAGCCCTTCGGCGATAATCACCGTTTCCGTCAATTCAACGGAATTAACCACGCCAAAAGAGCCTTTCTTCACCGTTCCGGCCACCAGCCGCTTACTGCCATCGGGCTTAATCACCTGTGCGCCTGTCGTCGCGCCAGCGCCGTTTTTCAGCACCAGCAGCAGCGATCCGTCGGACAGCATCGGGAAAACGGGCTTTACGCATAGCGATCTCCTTTGTTGGCAGATTGATTATGCCGGAGGATCTCTAAATGTGAATGGCACAATTATGCGGGATACTTACACGCTAACAAGCGGCAATCAACGAATTGCGTTCGATTTTGTAGTAAAAGCGAAAATCGGAGCTCAGGAATGGCAAAGGCATGCAGTAGAGTGACAAAGCACCAGAGACTCCTCAGAAGGCTTGAGCAAGCGCAACGAAAAAGGCCCGCTCAGATGAGCGGGCCTTTTTCTTAATTGATGTCTGGCAGTTCCCTACTCTCGCATGGGGAGACCCCACACTACCATCGGCGCTACGGCGTTTCACTTCTGAGTTCGGCATGGGGTCAGGTGGGACCACCGCGCTCTCGCCGCCAGACAAATTCTTTTCTACGCGCCGAACTTTAACCGAATAAAGTGGTGCTGATACCCAGAGTCGAACTGGGGACCTCACCCTTACCAAGGGTGCGCTCTACCAACTGAGCCATATCAGCACGCTTAATTTGATGCCTTGCAGTTCCCTGGTCCCGCATGGGGCGGGCCACACTGCCACCGGAGCTTAATCCGGTATACCTTAATTTGATGCCTGGCAGTTCCCTACTCTCGCATGGGGAGACCCCACACTACCATCGGCGCTACGGCGTTTCACTTCTGAGTTCGGCATGGGGTCAGGTGGGACCACCGCGCTATCGCCGCCAGGCAAATTCTGTTCCGCTTACCGCCGCACTTCCGGCCATAAGCGTTTAATCCGTCACAAGCTGATTTGATTCTGCTCTCATCACCAAAACATCTTTGGCGTTGTAAGGTTAAGCCTCTCGGGTCATTAGTACCGGTTAGCTCAACGCATCGCTGCGCTTACACACCCGGCCTATCAACGTCGTCGTCTTCAACGTCCCTTCAGGAGACTCCAGGTCTCAGGGAAGACTCATCTCGGGGCAAGTTTCGTGCTTAGATGCTTTCAGCACTTATCTCTTCCGCACTTAGCT